>DASYJZ010000453.1:0-2553 GCA_035995965.1 Longimicrobium sp.
ACTGCCCGCAGCTCCGGCTGGTCTCGATCCGGGAATTGACCGCCATCACCGACAACCCGGGCGACGTCGGCTACTTCCCGCCGTATCCCGACCCCTGCACCGATGAGGGGAAGGGCGAGATCGAGCGGGAGATGAAGGAGCTGCTCAGGCTGCAGGAGCTTCGCGACGAGCCGTGCAGCCTGGTCCACGACATCGGCGGCTGCCCGGCGCTCACCGACAGCCCCTGCAAGCCGCAGAATCCGCTTCCGAAGGCGTTCGGCTGCCGTGCGCCGATCAGCCGGCTCCTCAACCTGCAGCCGCTTCCGCTGGGCGCGGTGGCGGCGAACCGGCTCCCCGCGCAGCAGGTGATCCGCACGGGGCGCGGGATGGCGCGCGCGGTGGAGGCCGAGACGCCGGGGCTGTGGCACCGGCAGGCGCTCAACTACCTCATCACCACCCGCTCCTGGTCGCCGCCGCGGCAGGCGCTGATCTGGGCCGCGCTCGACGTGGCCATCGCCAGTGCGCTGGAGGCGGCGTGGTACTACAAGTGGCTCAGCTCGCGTCAGCTCACCTCGCGCCGCGAGCGGCCGATCGAGTACGCGACCCGCAACGGCATCCCCCTGCGGGGGCTGTTCGACCGGCCCGACGAGCTGAACCCGAACTACATCACCTGCCCCGACGCGCGGCCCTGCGCGGGGAGCCCGGGGTTCAGCCCGGGGACGCCGCGCCACCCGGCGTACCCCTCCGGCCACAGCACGTACTCCGGCGCGGCGAGCACCATCCTGGCGTACTTCTTCGGCAACGATCCCACCCCGCAGGCGGTGGGGTGCGCGGCCGGCACCACCGTCGGCCAGGAGCTGCGCAACATGGCCGACAACATCGGCATGGGGCGGCTGTGGGCCGGCATCCACTGGCGCTCGGACCACGAGGCGGGGCTCAAGCTCGGCCAGGTGGTGGCGTGCCTGGTGCTGCGCCAGCTCGCGAGCATCTGCGGCTGCAGCTTCGACCTCTGCCCCCCGCAGCCGCCCATGCTGTGGCAGTGCGACTGCGGCACTCCCAACCCGTGCCCCGACGACCCGCCGCCGCCGTGCGACCAGTTGAAGGATGAGGCGAAGCGGTGCGCCGGTAGGTGCCCGCCGTGCGGCGAGAGCTACGACTGCCTCAAGGACCCCTGCCCGGCGCCGGAGCGCCTGGCCGACGCCCAGGCCACGCCCGAGGCGGTCGACCGCCGCAGCGTGCAGCAGGGCGGCGTCACGCCGCGGTAGCGGCTCACCCGAGCCCGAGCCCCCGGAACGGCCCCACTGGCCGGGGCTCGGTACGGTCTCCGAAACGCGAAGACGCGGAGAAGGCGCCGAGCCCTCTCCGCGTCTCCGCGTCAGACCAGTCTATTGGTGCCGGTCACCAGCAGACGGCGGGGCAGCACGAGCCGTACGCGCCGCAGGTGTTCCAGTCCGTCCTGCACCCCTCGGTATAGCAGTCGATGTCGCTCCACCCGCAGCTCTGGTAGTTCGTGTCCTGGAGGCACGGAACCTCGGTCAGCTCGTGCGCGCGCACCGTCCCGCGCATGGCCGCGCCGCCGCCGGAGGTGTCGAACGACTCGACCTCGAGCATGTCGATCTGGAGCTTGCGTTTCACCATCGTGGCCTCCTTCGGAGCTGCGTGTGGGGGAGATGTACGTACTGAATGCGCCGCAATATTCAAGCCCTCCGGCTCACCCGAAAGGCTGTGACAGCCGCGCAGCGAGGTTCGCGTCACATGCGTTATGACCGCTCGAAAGCGGCCTCGTTTGCCTGTTGACTGTGGACGGCCGATTCACCATTGTCCAGTGCGTGCCGATTCCCATCTTCCGCCCGATTCGTCTCGTGCTACGCTTCGAATTCGTGGTGCCTGGCAGGCCGGCGTCAGTCCATTCCAGCGACCGCGGAAAGTACCAGGCCTGGAAGAGGCTCGTCAGGTCCCACGCGGAGCTCATGTACCCGGTGCCGCCCGCGGGCATCCGCGTCCGGCTGACGGTGGTGTTCCTCTGTGGCCGTGGCAACATGGACGTGGACAATCTCATCAAGCCGATTCAGGACGCGCTCACCGGATGGGCGTACCGCGACGACGCACAGGTGACGGACGTCGACGGCCATCGCCGCTCGTTCCGGGAGCGCGCCGACTTCGACCGCCTGCCGCCGCTGTTGAAGCAGGCGTGGCTCGCGGGTGGAGAGTGCGTGTACGTGAGAGGCGAGGAGGCCCGCGCGCTGGAGGTGTACCTGTGAAGACCGCGGACGCGCTGGTGGCGCGCAAGATCGAGGAAGTCCGCGCCGAGTACGAGGCGCGCGGATTCGAGGTCCTGGTCGATCCGGGACAGGAGCCCGTACCGTTCGACCTCGACGGGTTCCTGCCAGAGCTGCTGGCCCGGAAGGGGGCCACGAACCGCCTGATCGTCGTCCGCGTCTCGGGAATGTGGGCGTCGATGGAGCGCCTGATAGGCCTGTCCGGCGAGGTGCAGAGACATCCCGGGTGGCACCTGGTCCTGGTGACGGCCGACGACGTGGAGCTGGTCGGCGCGCCCGGGCTGGACGACTCGCT
>DASYJZ010000454.1:0-6283 GCA_035995965.1 Longimicrobium sp.
TGGGTCCGCAGTACCTCGTCGCCCGCCCGCCACGCGGCCGTGAAGTCGCCGCGCCGCATCGCCGCCATCCAGCACGCCGCGGAATCGTCAACGGCATCTCTCACAGGGGTCACAGGGGGCACAGGGGAACTGCGTGCCGTCCCCTGCGGCCCCTGTGACCCCTGTGAGAGACAGCCGTTTCTGTTCATCTGCCTGCGAGATCGTCCGCCGCGCCGCGCTTCAGCAGATCCCAGGCGGCGCGGACGTGCTCGTGCTGCGTGCGGATGTTGCCGATCGCGAAGCGGAGCGCGATCCGCCCCTGGAGCCTGGTGTGCGAGATGAACATCCGCCCGCTGGCGTTCACGGCGGCCATGATCCGCTCGTTGTGCGCGTCGACCTCATCCTCCGACAACCCCGCCGGGCGGTGGCGGAAGACGACCAGGCTGAGCGGCGTCGGGGCCATCCGCTCCCAGAACGGCTCGGCGTCGACCCACGCGGCCAGCTCGTGCGCCAGCCGCACGTGCTCGCGGATGCGTGCCGCGACCCCCTCGGCGCCGAAGTAGCGCAGCACGAACCAGAGCTTCAGCGCGCGGAAGCGCTTCCCCAGCGCGGGGCCGTAGTCCATCAGGTTGGTGACGGACTCGCCCTCGGGCGTCACCAGGTACTCCGGGACGAGCGAGAAGGCGCGCCGCGCGACGGCGGGATCGCGCAGGTACAGCACGGAGATGTCGACGGGGGTGAATAGCCACTTGTGCGGGTTCACCACCAGCGAGTCCGCCCGCTCGGCGCCGTCCAGCACCCAGCGCAGCTCGGGGACGGCCGCCGCCGCGCCGCCGTACGCAGCGTCCACGTGCAGCCAGACGCCCTCGCGCGCGCAGACCTCCGCGATGGCCGCGACCGGGTCGACGCTGCTGGTGGAGGTGGTGCCCGCCGTGGCGACCACGCAGAACGGGAGCATCCCCGCGGCGCGGTCCTCCGCGATGGCGGCGGCGAGCGCGGCGGGGTCCATCCGGTACTCGGCGTCGGTGGGAACCTTCCGCAGCCCCTGCATCCCCAGCCCCAGCGTGATGCACGCCTTGTCGATGGACGAGTGCACCTGCTCCGAGGCGTAGACGCGCATCCGCGGCAGGTCGCGGCCGGCCATCCCCTCCTCGCGCACCGCCACCCCCGCCGCCTCGCGCGCCGCCGCGATCGCCACCAGCGTGGAGGTAGACGCGGTGTCCTGGATGGTGCCGCGGAACGCCTCCGGGAGCCCGAGCATCTGCCGCAGCCAGTCCAGCGCGCGCTCCTCCAGCTCGGTGACGGCCGGCGAGCTGCGCCAGAGCATGCCGTTGACGTTCAGCGCCGCCGCCATCATCTCGCCGATGATGCCCGGGCCGGAGCCGGTGATGGCGAAGTAGGCGTGGAAGCCCGGGTGGTTCCAGTGCGTGATCCCCGGCATCACCACCCGGTCCACGTCCGCCAGCACGTCGCCGAAGTCCTCTCCCTGAGCCGGCGCCGCCGCGGGCACCCGGGCCGCGATGTCGCCCGGCTGCACCTGCGACAGCACCGGGAATTGCTCCACGCCCGCCAGGTAGTCGGCCATCCAGTCCACCGCGGCGTGCGCGTGGCGGCGGAACTCCTCCGGCGGCATGTCTCCCAGCGCGGGAGGCGCCCCGGCGGCGGGGGGAGCGGACGTGGGTGCGTCGAGCGTGGCCATGGGCGGTTTTGCCGGTTGATGGTTCCGCGTAACTTACCGTTTCGCGCTGACGAGTGCATCCTGCCGTGGAACAGCTTCTCAGGGGTGCCCCACTTGAATGTCATCCTGAGGCCGGCCACGCCGTGGGTGACGAGTGTGAAGAGCCTGCAGGCCGAAGGATCTATTATCGCGGCAGCACGTGAGTTGGCGCGGTGCACCGATTCTTCCGCTGGGTTCGAGTGAGCGCCAGATGCGAGCAACGAGACCTGACATGGGGATACGGATGATGGGAGCGGCGCATCGGAGAGTGTATCGTGGCTCCGGCTATAGGTCCTTCGGCCTGCGAAGTGTGGATGTGGCCGCTACCTGCGAGGTGGCCGGCCTCAGGATGACATCGGGGGGTGGGTCCATGGAGATGACCCTCGCTGCGCACTCCCTGTGATGGCGTTCATCCACACCTCCGCGGCCGTACTGGAAGCCCTGGAGACGGGCCGCGGCGTGGTCGCGCTCGAATCGACCGTGATCGCGCACGGACTGCCGCATCCGCGCAACCTGCAGGTCGCGTGGGAGCTGGAGGACGAGGTGCGCGCGCACGGCGCCGTCCCCGCCACCGTCGGCGTGGTCGCGGGGAGGCCGATCGTGGGGCTCTCGGCGGACGACGTGGAGCGGCTCGGGACGGCGGAGGGGGTGCTGAAGCTCTCGACGCGCGACCTGGCCGTCCCCGTGGCGCGTGGGCTGGACGGCGCCACCACCGTGGCGGCGACGATGTGGCTGGCGCAGCGCGCCGGCGTGGCGGTGTTCGCCACCGGCGGCATCGGCGGCGTGCACCGCGGCGAGGCGCACGACGTCTCCGCCGACCTGACTGAGCTCGGCCGCACGCCGATGGTGGTGGTGTGCGCCGGCGCCAAGGCGATCCTCGACCTCGCCGCCACCCGCGAGGCGCTGGAGACCGCCGGCGTGCTCGTCGTCGGCTACGGGACGGACGAGCTCCCCGCGTTCTACTCGCGCCAGAGCGGCATCCCCGTCGACATCCGCGCCGACACGGCGGACGAGGTCGCCGCGTTCTGGCGCGCGCACCGATCGCTGGCGTCGCCGGGGGCCATCCTCCTCTGCGTCCCCCCGCCCGCCGAGCACGCCCTCCCCGCCGACGAGGTCGAGGCCGCGATCCGCGATGCGCTCGCCGAGGCCGAGGCGCGGGGGATCCGCGGCAAGGAGGTCACCCCGTTCCTCCTCTCTTCCGTCGCCGAGCGCACGGAGGGTCGCTCGCTGGAGGCGAACGTGGCGCTGCTCCTCAACAACGCCCGCACCGCCGCCGCCGTGGCCGCGGCGATCGCGTCCGCCGCGCGATGACCAAGGCCGAGCTGCGCGCCGAGGCCCGCCGCCGCCTGCGCGCCCTCGGCGCCCAGGCAAAGGCCGCCGCGGAGGCGGAGATCGGCCGCCGCGTGTGGGAGGTGCCCGAGGTCGCCGCGGCCCGCACCCTCCTCCTCTTCGCCGACCTCCCCGAAGAGGTGTCGACCGACGCCATCGCCGCCGAGGCGATGCGGCGCGGCCTCACCGTGGTCTACCCCCGCACCGTGCCGGATACTCGGGGGATGACGCTGCACCGCGTCGCCTCGCTCGATCACCTGCGCACGGGGAGCTACGGCATCCGCGAGCCGGACGTGGAGCGCTGCCCCGAGGTCGCGGAGGCGTCAATCGATGTCGCGCTGGTCCCGGGGCTGGCGTGGGACCGGCGCGGCAGCCGGCTCGGGCGCGGGGCGGGGTACTACGACCGGCTCTTCGGCAACGCCGCGTGGCGCGGCTTCCGCTGCGGCATCTTCTTCTCGCTGCAGGAGGTCGAGTCAGTTCCTGCAGAGCCATGGGACCTGCCGTTGAATGGGGTAGTGACCGAGCAGGAGGTGTGGCGGGTGGGAGGCGGAGGCTAGGTGCCCGTGGCCGTGCGTCGGGCGACCTCTCGCTCTTCGTGTTCGAAGGCGTCGGCGAACTGCTCCAACTCCGGCTGCGTCATACCGATCGCCCGGCCGCGCGAACGCCATCGCGCCACGGCTCGTTCGACACCGGCCAGGATCTCTCTCGCGCGGCTCGAGGTGAGCTGGAAGTACGGCGCGGCTTCCATGAGCGCGTCCACACTGGCTCGCGGGCCCGAGTCCTCGCTGATCCACGTCTTCAGCTCACGCGCGCGGTCCGGGAAGGGGTTGAGGTCGAACGCGGGCGCGAGGCGCCACCTGCCGCCCTCTACGTGCAGGAAGCCGTGGTTGTGGAGGTGGTCGTCGACGTTGGTGACGAGGATGGAGAATGCGATCCGCCGCCAGAGCTCCTCGATGTCCGCCTTTGGGTCGGCGCCGTGGATGCGCAGCGCGTCCACGATCTCGGTGTAGCTGTGGTCGCTCGCATCGTCGGGCTCCGCGCCAAGCATCGTAGCCGCGGAAACGTACATGATCCTCCCTGCCGCGCCCCGGTCGAAGCGCCGGATCAGGGCAACCGGGATATCGCCGCTGAAGACCAGGCGGGCTTCCGCGGCGTCGATGCCGGCGTCGGTGGCCAACTGCATGGCGAGCACCTCGCCCTTGGTGACCGGGCGCTCGTCTCCGGTGCTGGGAAACTTCCCAATCGACAGATGTCCCTCGTCGTCCACTACCGAGCACTTGGGGCGGAGCCCGCCGAGCGAGGTGCCGCGCCCGCGGAGGTACGCCAGGTCGGCGGCCGATTCGGTGTTCGTCTCAACGGCCCGCGTCGCGGCGAGCAGGTGCCCCAGTTCCAGGAGCGGCGGGACCCCGCGTCGGCCCGGCTCCTGCGCCCGCCGGAACACCCCCGCCTCGTCGCGGAACCGTAGCGCGCCGACGCGGCTTACGTCGTCGACTTCGAGGAGGAAGTCGAGCGCGCCGTGCAGGGGCGCGCGCTCTTCGCCTGCCTGGCGTGCTTCGGAACGACGCCGGGCGTGGTCGCGCATGATGACCCGCCGCGCCCATCCGTCCGGCTCGGTGTCGGCGATGGCTGCGTGGAAGACCGAGCCGTTGGGCGTCTTGCGATGAAACTGCGGCCCGGCGATCAGCCTGAGCGTTGGGTCGATGGGGAAGCGATCTGAGGCGCCCAGCCACGTCGGGTGGTACTCGAACGACGCACTCTCCCGCGCACCCTCGTGGTTGTAGCGCAGGGTGCCGACCGGCCGTTGCGCGTCGCCGAGGCAGACCTCGATCGCGCGCGTCATGTCGGCCGCGGCTGCTTCCTGACCCGCACGCGTTTCGGCACGCGTTCGACGTCGAGCAGGAGGCCATGTTCATCGACGCGCGCGTCGGCGAGGTCGGCGAAGGGCATCCCCAGGCCTAAGACGAACAGAGCCATGGCGTAGATGCCCATCGCGACCGCGGGATCTCCCTTTTCAACTCGGAGATAGGTGCTGCGGGAGACGCCGAGCCGCTCCGCCATCATTGCGGCCGTGAGTCCCCGCTTTCGGCGCGCGATCGCCACATCTCCACCAAGCTTCGCCAGCGACCTGCGGAGACGCTGAGGGATCAGGTCGAACACAGCAGATTTCATAAGGCCTCATACATGACTCACAAACCGCCTATAAGACTCATGTACTATACATTACTCTGATCTTGATCACAATGGCGCAGACGCCGCAAAGACGCGGAGCCGCGGAGAGAGCAGAGCTGTCGGAACCGTATCAGTTCGCATGATGGTCCATGGGTGGGTCAGGCGTGCGGGGCCGGCGCGCAAGCGTGTTGCCGGAAGATTCTTGGCCGAGATTTCTCCGCCCAGGCGCTTCGAAACGGCGAGCCGACTTGTGGAGCATGCGCGGTCGCGACACCGCCGAGGCGCGTTAGCGACGGGTCAGCGTCACTCGCGCGAAGGGCCGACGCACGCCTGAGCTCTCGTTGTCCATGTGCCACTGCCAGGAGTCGCTCGCCCGGTCGTACACGAAGGTCGTGTGGAAGCGATCGGTGGCGGTGTAGTCCTCGGAGCGGCGTTTGCCACCTGACGACATAAGGGTCAGGGGTGCGGGGCCGGCACGCAACCTGTTGTCGGCCGAAATCATGGATGGCCCCGCCTCCCCTGCGGCCGATTGTCAGGCACGCGGCGAGTCGTCTCTCGCGTCCGCGGTCGAATCGTCATTACCTGCTGATGAAGCGAGCACGAGACCCACTCCGAACAAGAGTGTACCCATCACGCCCGCGATCCAGCCCAGCCATACCGGCCCCCCTTTCCAATCCTTGACCAGGGTCATCAAGCCAAACAGCACGCCCAGGCACAGCATGCCTTGCAGGCCCCTCATCGAGCCGCCCGACAGCGTGCGCCGCCCGGCTGTCAGGCCGATCAGGCCGATTCCAACCAGGAGCACCGGCCCGGCGACGAGAGCGCCGAATGCGACCGACAGCCCGACGAACAGGGCGAGGAATGCCACGAACATGGCAGCGGACCGCAGGAAGCGAGATGAGATCATGGGGATGAGCAGGCCAGACCTGCAGCGAGAGCGTTTCACGAAGACCGCACCCACACCCCATGCAGCCGATTGGTCAGGCGGCCGACCGTCCACTGCAACGTTGTTAGATGGCGTTCAGCTCACCGTGCCAGACGCTGCAACTGGACGCGGCTCCTGGGATCCGGCAATGATGTAGTGCACCG
>DASYJZ010000455.1:0-1918 GCA_035995965.1 Longimicrobium sp.
ACCGCTTCTTCGCGCGGGTGCTCAGCGGCGGCAACCTGGGCCTGGGCGAGGCCTACATGGACGGCGACTGGGAGATGGAGGAGGGCGACCTGGAGGACCTGCTCACCCCGCTCCTGCGCAACCGCATCGACCGCAAGGTGAAGGGCGACGTCACGACTGCCGCGAAGGTGGCGCGGGTGCAGGTCGCCAACCTCTTCCGCCGCTCGCACTGGCTGAACGCGCAGTTCCACTACGACCTGGGCGACGAGGTGTTCGAATCGTTCCTGGACCCGGTGACGATGATGTACTCGTGCGGCTACGCGCAGACGGAGGATGACACCATCGAGCAGCTCCAGGTGAACAAGCTCGACCGCATCTGCCAGAAGCTCGGCGTGCGGCCGGACGACCACGTGCTGGACATCGGCTGCGGCTTCGGGGGGATGCTGATGCACGCGGCGAAGCACTACGGCGCCACCGGCGTGGGGATCACCACCAGCCGCCGCCACTGCGAGAAGGGCAACCAGCGCATCGCCGAGGCCGGGCTGGCGGACCGGGTGCGGCTGGAGCTGCGCGACCACCGCACCGTCTCCGGGCGCTTCGACCGGGTGGTGAGCATCGGGATGTTCGAGCACCTGCCGCGCAAGGAGTACAACCGCTTCTTCGACCGCATCGCCGCCGTGCTCCCGTCGCACGGCACCGGGCTGGTACACGCGGTGGGCGCCAACACCTCGAAGAACGTCCACGACCCGTTCATCCAGAAGTACGCCCTTCCGGGCACGGGGCAGCCCAAGCTCTCGGAGCTGGCCCACTGCTGCGAGCAGAACGAGCTGGCGATCCTGGACGTGGAGAACTTCATCCGCCACTACGGCTACACCTCGCGGCACTGGCTGAACCGCTTCCGCGCCAACAAGCACACGCTCGACCAGGAGAAGTACGACGCCCGCTTCCAGCGCATGTGGGAGTACTACCTGAGCTGCGCGATCGCCGCGGCGTGGGCGTCGGACGCGGCGCTGTACCAGGTGCTCTTCGCCCGCGACTACGCGGCGCCGATGCCGCTGCACCGGGTGTAAGGCGATGGCCGTGCACCCGCTCACCGTGTTGAACCGCGAGCTCGCCGCGCGCGGCTTCCACCGCAAGCCGACGGCGCGGCTGCTGGCGGAGCTGGCGCTCCTGCTGGCAATGGCGGCGGGCGGCGCCGCGGCGTACTTCCTGGTCCACGGGATCGTCCTGAAGGCCGCGGCGCTGCTGGTGATGGCGCTGGGGAACCTGGGGATCACCACGCACACCCACAGCTCGTCGCACAACGGCACCAGCCCGCGGCTGTGGGTGAACAAGGCGCTCACCCTCTTCGGCTACGGCGTGTGGTTCGGCACCTCGGCGCACTACTGGTGGAACAAGCACGTGGCGGTGCACCACGCCACGCCGAACGTGGTGGGATTGGACGACGACGTGGACCTCCTCCCCTGGTTCGCGCTCACCGAGGAGCAGTTCCAGGAGGGCGGGCCGCTGCGGCGGGCCTACTACCGGGTGCAGTGGCTGGTGGTGCCGCTCGCGGTGGGGCTGACCGCGCTGAACATGATCCGCGCGTCGTGGGTCTACCTGGCCGAGGCGGTGCGCGACCCGCGGCGGCGCACCCCGCTGTGGCAGCAGCGGCAGCGGGCCGCACACCTGCTCCAGGTGGCCAGCGGGTACGGCTCGTTCCCGATCGTCCTGGAGACGATGCGGGAGTGCCTGCAGGACGTCTTCGACGTGCCCGGGCTGGCCACCGTGATGCGCGACCTGCGTTCCCGGTCGGTGCGCCTGGTGGAGGTCACCACCACGCAGCCATCGCCGTTCGCCCGCAGCCTGCTCTTCGGCTACGTGGCGCAGTTCCTCTACGAGGGCGATTCCCCGCTGGCCGAGCGCCGCGCTGCCGCGCTTTCGCTCGATCCGACCCTGC
>DASYJZ010000456.1:0-5105 GCA_035995965.1 Longimicrobium sp.
CCGCGGCTCCGCGTGAGGCTTTTGCCGAGCCTGTACCGATCTCCACAATCAACTGTGCATTCGGGCAAGCCCCCCCCCAAAGACGTCATCCTGAGGCCGACCTCGTCTCATCCTTCTATCCGGCAAAGACTTGGCAGGCCGAAGGATCTATAGCCGGCCCATCGATACACTCCAGGAACGCACAGCCAATCGCGGAATCTGGTATCATCCTGAGGCGCGGTTCCGACTTGGCCTGCGTCCGCACCAGTGACGGCAGCGCCGTGAGGATCTAACCGCGGCCACGCGAGCCCGCCGCGGAAGCCGCACGGCACTTGCGGATCGCGGCATTCCGTTCAATCGGATTCGTTCAACCGCAGCCGAATCTCCACCATCCTTCCCGTCGTAGTGACCATCGACCTGCGACCCGTAAACGTGCCGGGGAGGTGCCGGCGCCCACGGCGTCTCCAGCCCCCGTCACCCGTTCCGCATCAACCGGAGTTTCCGTGGCGTCACCTTCCTGCATCGACCGGCCGATCCCGTTCAGCTTCGAGCACAGCTGGGAGATGACGTCGGCCGACTACGTGCGGCTGAACACGCCGGAGGTGAGACCGTCCAGGCGTGGCTTCGTCTGGCTCGCGGCGATGATCGTCTGCGGGGTCGCCGCGCTGTTCTGGCGGTACACCGCCGCACTCGGGGTGCTGGCACTGATGATCGTCGTCCTGGTCGTGTCGATGCCGCGCCTGGTGCGCTCCGCCACCCGGCGCCGCTTCGCGGAATCGGAGTACCTGCAGGGACCGGTAGCATACGGCGTCAGCTCCCGGGGCTCCTGGCTGCGCGGCCAGAACCTCGGCGCGGAGTCCGAGTGGACAGGACTGAGCAAGTGGCGCGAGCTCGACGGATGGCTGATCCTGTTCTCGTCGGGGATGCCGCCCGTCTACCTCCCCATCGCGGAGCTGCGGTCCGCGGACCTCTACGACGACGTGACGGCGCTCGCCCGGGCGCACGGTGCCCAGCTCGACGCGCCCTCCATCCCCCCCAGTCCCCAGCCGGGCGAGGCCGATTGACGCGCGCGACGGCGAACGGAGTGCCGGGCTACGAACCTCCTCTCGCTTCATCGATGCCTCAGGTCCTCTACGACCGCATCGGCACCGGGTACGCCGCTTACCGCCGCCCCGATCCGCGGATCGCGAGCCGGATCGAGGCCGCGCTCGGCTCGGCGCGATCGGTGGTGAACGTCGGCGCGGGGACGGGGTCGTACGAGCCGGCGGACCGCACCGTCGTCGCGGTCGAGCCGTCGGCGGAGATGGTGCGGCAGCGCGCGGAGTCTGCCGCGCCGGCGGTGCGGGGCGCGGCGGAACGGCTCCCGCTGCGCGACCGCTCCGTCGACGCCGCGCTCGCGGTCCTCACGATCCATCACTGGATCGACTGGCGGCGAGGGCTCGCGGAGATGCGGCGCGTCGCCCGCGGCGCCGTGGTGATCCTCACCTGGGACCCGGCGCACGCGGGGTTCTGGCTGGTCCAGGACTACTTCCCCGCGATCCCCGCCGCCGACCGGGAGAGCTTCCCGGCGCTCGACGAGATGGCGAGCGTCCTCGGCCCCAT
The DNA here is from genome assembly GCA_035995965.1 of Longimicrobium sp. Classification (GTDB taxonomy): domain Bacteria; phylum Gemmatimonadota; class Gemmatimonadetes; order Longimicrobiales; family Longimicrobiaceae; genus Longimicrobium. Next base: position 1,582 of record DASYJZ010000456.1, read on the forward strand.
CGAGGTGCATCCGGTGCCGATCCCGGCGGACTGCACCGACGGCTTCCTGGGCGCGTACTGGCGGCGCCCCGCGACCTACCTGGACGCGGGGGCGCGAAGCGCGATCTCCGCCTTCGCGAAGCTCCCCGACGCCGACGCGACGCTCGTGCGGCTCCGCGCCGACCTCGCCGACGGCACCTGGGAGAGCCAGCACGGGCACCTGCTCGCCCTCCCCGAGCTCGACCTGGGGTATCGGCTGGTCGTCGCCTGACGACCGGCGGCGGTTCACCCGCAGACGTTGCCGGGAGCGGACCGGAGCACCCAGATTCGGACGTCCACCCGCGTCACCTCGCTTCTGGAGACCCGCCCATCGACGCCGTGCGCCTCGCCCAGCCCGACGACGTCCCACAGCTCGTCGAATTGATGACGGATTTCTACGCCGAGGCGGGGTTTCCGCTCCCCGCGGAGGCGGCGAGGCGCACGTTCGCCGCGCTGCTGGCCGACCCGCGGCTGGGGCGCGTCTGGATGATGGAGGCCGACGGCGAGCCCGCGGGCTACGGGGTGCTCACGGTGAGCTTCAGCATGGAGTACGGCGGGCTGCGCGGCTTCATCGACGATCTCTTCGTCCGCTCGGCGTTCCGGGGGCGCGGGCTGGCGGCGGCGGCGCTGGCCGAGCTGCGGCGCACCGCGGAGGCGTTGGGCGTGCGCGCGCTGCTGGTCGAGGTCGGCCCGGACAACGACACCGCGCGCCGCGTCTACCGCCGGATCGGGCTCGAGGACAGCGGCCACGTGCTGCTGTCGCTCCCCCTCGCCGCCCCGGTCCACCTCGGCTGATCCTCCATCCACCTGGACCGGGTGTCCCGACCATGAGCGAGGACGAGCGCGCCATCCGCGAGGTGATCGCCACCTGGCTGCGCGCCAGCGCCGCGGGTGACGGCGAGACCGTCCTCAGCCTCATGGCCGACGACGTGGTGTTCTTCGTCCCCGGCCACGCGCCCTTCGGCAAGGCGGAGTTCGCCGCGGCGCAGGCCGGGCTCGGCGATGCGCGGATCGGGGCGACGTCGAACGTCCGCGAGGTGCAGGTCTCCGGCGACTGGGCGTTCTGCTCCACCGACCTGAGGGTCGAGATGACCCCGGCCGGCGGCGGCGCGACGGTGCGGAGGAGCGGCAACACGCTCAGCGTCTTCAAGCGCCTCCCGGACGGCCGCTGGGTGCTCGCCCGCGACGCGAACCTGCTGACGGTGGAGAGCTGAGGGCCTGGTGGTTCTCTGCGTCTATGCGGCTCGGCGTGAGACCGATCTTTTTGCAGGTCCCGGCATTCGATTCCCGCCTGCCCTTCCCCAAATCACGCGTTTCCCCCTTATTTCATCCTCCGGAACGGCCCTCCCACCGGCGTGTACAGCACGCGCGGGCCGAGGCGCCAACTCCGCCCGCAGCAACGAGCTACCCGAATCCTCGGCTCACGAGCATGGACGATCCCTCGACCGCCACCCCGCCGCACCCGGCCCCCCCGCGGCTGCGCCTCTCCGCCGAGCGCGCGGACGCGGAGCGCCGCCGCACGGCCGGCGAGACCCGCGGGTCCATCTCCACGGGGCGGTGGATGTGGGAGTGGACCAAGGCGATCAGCACGGCCATCGTGCTCTTCATGGTGATCCGCACCTTCCTCTTCGAGGCGTTCAAGATCCCCACCGGGAGCATGGAGGGCACGCTGCTGGTGGGCGACTTCCTGCTGGTGAACAAGGCCGTCTACGGCGCCGAGGTCCCCTACACCCACACGCGCCTCCCCGCCTTCAACACCCCCACCCGCGGCGACATCATCGTCTTCCTGCCGCCCCACGACCCGCACCGCAACTACGTCAAGCGGATCATCGGGATGGGTGGGGACACGGTGGAGATGCGCGACAAGATCGTGTACCTCGACGGCGTGCCGCAGGTGGAGCCGTACGCGCGCCACACCGACCCGCTCACCGACCCGCCGGCCGAGCAGATGATCTGGCAGGTGCAGTACCTGGTGCACCGCCCCGCCCACTGGACCGACTACCACCCCACCCGCGACAACTGGGGGCCGCTGGTGGTGCCGGCGGGGAAGTACTTCGCGCTGGGCGACAACCGCGACAACTCCGAAGACTCGCGCTACTGGGGGTTTCTGGACGAGTCGGCGATCAAGGGCCGCCCCATGTTCGTCTACTACTCGTACGAGAAGGACCTCTCCCGCCCCTTCTCCTGGCTGAGCGGCGTGCGCTGGGGCCGCATCGGCGACCTGGTGCACTGACGCCGACGGCTTCCTCACGCGGCCGTACGCGACGGGTGGAAAGTCCGGTGCAACGAATGTTCATGCGTCTGGCGATTTTGTGCGGATACGGTGCGGACCGAGGCCGCTTCGGCGCGACTCTTAGAAAACGTCCGGCGGGGGGTTGACACCTTCGGGGGGCGCCTGACATACTCCACCAGCAGCCCCGCCGCACGAAGGAGATCGTCCCCACCGCCTTCGCCCGACCGGCGCGGCCGCCGCTCCCCCAAACCTCCCCATCCAGGCCGAACAGACTGCAACCACTGCAGTTCCTACCGGATAAAACCGCGTTTCCGCGGCCCTCCGTTCCGTGACCCGGAGCACCTCCATGTCGTTCAGCCCCCCCAAGAAGATCGCGGCCGAGTCCGAGTCTCTGGACCAGTACCTGCGCGAGATCAGCGCGTACCCGCTGATCGACCGCGACGAGGAGGCCAGGCTCGCGCGCTCCATCCGCGACGGCGACCCGGGGGCGCTGGAAACGCTGGTGCGCTCGAACCTGCGCTTCGTGGTGGCGGTGGCGAAGAAGTACCAGAACCAGGGGGTGTCGCTCGCCGACCTGATCAACGAGGGGAACATTGGCCTGATCCGGGCGGCGCGGAAGTTCGACGAGACCAAAGGGATCAAGTTCATCTCCTACGCCGTGTGGTGGATCCGGCAGGCGATATTGCAGGCGCTGGCGGAGCAGAGCCGCATCGTGCGGGTGCCGCTCTCGCGCGCGGGGGCGGTGCACCGCATCGGGCGGCGCTCGTCGGCGATGACGCAGGAGCTGGGGCGCGAGCCCACCCTGCAGGAGATCGCGGTGGAGCTGCAGGTGCCCGAGGACGAGATCAGCCACGCGCTCGCGATGAGCCAGGTGTACCTCTCCCTCGACGCGCCGCTGGTCCCCGGAGAAGACGGCCAGCTCCTCGACTACCTCTCCGACCAGTTCAGCCCCGGCCCGGACGACGAGGTCTACGACCACGCGCTCAAGCGCACCATCGACGACGCGCTGGGCACGCTCACCGAGCGCGAGGCCAAGGTGCTGCGCCTGTACTTCGGGCTGGGCGACACCGAGCCGATGACGCTGGAGCAGATCGGCGAGAGCTTCGGCATCACCCGCGAGCGGGTGCGGCAGATCAAGGAGAAGGCGCTGCTCAAGCTGCGGCACAACTCGCGGCGACGGTCGCTGGAGTCGTTCCTCGGCTGACGTTGTCGCGATTCGGCCTGCGGTTCTCGCCGACGCTCCCGTCCTCAGCGAGCTGCTCGCTCAGCTCGG
>DASYJZ010000457.1:0-12781 GCA_035995965.1 Longimicrobium sp.
CTCGCGGAAGCGCCGCTCGGCGGCGGCCACCACCCCCAGGTGGAAGAGCGCGTCGGCGCGGCGCGCGTCGAAGCGCAGGATGCGCGCGAAGGCCGTGCGGGCGTCGGCGCGCCGCCCCTCGTCCAGCAGCACCTGGCCCAGGAGGAGGAGCGCGTCGAAGTGGTAGGGGTCGCCGGCCAGCAGCTCCACCAGCGCCTCCATCGCCCCGCGCGCGTCGCCCGCGGCGCGCAGCGCGCTCGCCAGCAGCTCCACCGCGTCGGAGTACGCCGGCAGCACCTCGAGCGCCGCCCGGGCCTCGCCCGCGGCGTCGGCGTGGCGGCCGCGCTCCAGGTACAGGCGCCCCAGCTCCAGCCGCGCGGCGGCGAAGTCGGGGTCGAGCTTGATGGCCAGCCGCAGCGCGCGCTCGGCGTCGTCGGCCTTCCCCGCGGCCTGCGCGGCGCGGCCCAGGTTGCGGAGCAGCCCCGCGTCCTTCGGCGCCAGCTCCACGGCGTGGGAGAAGACGCGCACCGCGCCCACCGCGTCGCCCTCGCCCAGCAGCGCCTCGCCCAGCACGTGCAGGTTGTCCACGCGGTCCGGGTCGCGCTCGCGCACGGCCTCGGCGGACTCGCGCGCCTCGGCGAGGCGGCCCAGGCGCTGCAGCGCGCGGGCGCGGCCGCCCCAGGCGCGCGAGTGGTCGGCGCCCCAGGGCTGCTCCTCGAGGCGGGCGATGGCGCTGTCGAAGCGCTCCAGCGCCTCGCCGTCGAGCCCCTGGCGCAGGAAGATCTGCGCGGTGAGCAGCGCCGCCTGCACCGGGTCGGCCCCGGCCACGGCCACGCGGCGGATCTCGCCCAGCGCCCGGTCCAGCAGCCCCTTGGAGAGGTAGTCCTCGGCGAGCGCGAAGGCGTCCGCCGCGGGGGGTGCCGGCGCGGCGGCGGCCGGCGCCGGGGCCAGCTCGGCGAAGATCTGGTCGAGCGCCTGGTCGTCGAAGGTGAAGCTCTCCACCCCGTGGTCGCCGCTGATGCGCTCGGCCGCGTCGAGCTCCGGGGCGAGCACCTCGGCGTACTCGAACTGCACGTCGATCGCCAGCTTGAAGCGCGGCGTGGTGTAGTACGGGTTCAGCTCCAGCGCGCGCTTGGTCTCGCGCAGCGCCCCCTCGAAGTCGCCCAGGTTGCTGAGCACGAAGGAGAGGTTGTAGCGCGCCTCGGCGAAGTCCGGGTCGGCCTCCACCGAGCGGACGAAGGCGTTGCGCGCCTCCTCGTAGCGGCGCGTCTCCATCAGCACCGCGCCGATCCCGTTCCAGGCGCTGGCCGCGTCGGGGCTGGCCCGCAGCGCGGCGCGGAAGGCGTCGAGCGCGGCGCCGTGGCGGCCGCGGCGCAGGTACATCAGCCCGCGGTTGCACCAGGCGTCCACGAACTGCGGGCGCAGCGCCACCGCCTGGGCGAAGGCCTGGTCGGAGCCGGCGTCGTCGCCGCGGTGCAGGCGCACCACGCCCAGGTTGTTCCAGGCCAGCGCGTAGCCGGCGTCGCTCTCGATGGCGCGGCGGTAGCTCCCCTCGGCGCCGTCCACGTCGCCCGTCTGGTGCAGGCAGACGCCGCGCTCGTTCCAGAGCTTGGGGCTCTTCTCGTCCTCGGCCAGCAGCCGGTCGTACAGGTCCAGCGCCTGCGCCGCCTTCCCCTGCAGCAGGTCCACCTCGGCCATGGCCTGCCGCACCAGCGCCGGCTCCTCGCCGCGCTCCAGGGCGCGCGCGAACTCGTGCAGCGCCTCTTCGTAGAGCCCCTTCTGGCGGAAGGCGATCCCCAGGTTGTAGTGCGCCAGCTTCTCGCCGGGGGCGCTCTCGGGACGGCGCACGCGGCCGCCCACCAGCTCCTGGTAGCGGGCGGCGCTGTAGCGGTCCAGCGAGAGGTTGGCCTGCGCCCGGGCGAAGTGGGGGTTGAGCTGCACCGCGCGGCGGCTGGCGGCCCCGGCCTTCTCCATCTCCTGCATGTCGCCCCAGACGAAGGCCAGCACGTGGTGCGCGTCGGCCAGGTCGGGGTTCAGCTCCACGGCGCGGGTGAGCTCCCGCAGCGCCTCGTCGTTCAGGCCGCGGTTGTAGTAGAGTTCGCCCAGGTAGAAGTGGAGCACCGCCGAGTCCGGGTCGCGCTCCTGGGCACGGAGGAACCAGGTCATGGCGGCGTCGAAGCTCCCCGCCGCCTTCTCCGCCTGCCCGAGCTGGATCAGCACCCCCAGGTCGTCGGGGTCCTGCGCCAGCACGCGCTTGAGCTCGGCGACCGCGCCCGGGTGGTCGCCGCTGTTCAGGTAGGCCTGCGCCAGCCGGGTGCGCGCCTCGGCGTCGCCGGGATCCTCGCGGAGCCGCTCGCGCAGCTCCGAGATCATCCGGTCGTAGAAGCCGCTGGCGAAGTAGGCGATCTCCAGGTTGCGGCGGGCGACCACCATCTTGGAGTCGACCGCCAGCGCGCGCTGGAACTGCTGGATCGCCTCCTCCTGCAGCCCCTTGTTGAAGTACAGCACCCCCAGGTTGTTGTGCGCCCCCGCGTCGGCGGCGTCGATCCGCTGGGCGAAGCCGCGCAGGATGCGCAGGTCGCGGTCGCTGAACGCCGGCCGCGGCTGCGTGGGGTGGGAGAGGTCCTGCGCGTCAGGCAAGGCGGATCGCCTGGAGGATGATCTCGAGCGACTCCACGTCGGGGAGGAGGAGGAACTGCCCCTGCACCGTCTCGTCGCCCTCCATCACGAACTCGGTCTGGATGCAGAACACGAAGTCGCGCTCGTGCCCGAAGTTGGTGTAGGCGGTGGTGAGCACGGCGCCGCAGAGGTCGATCACCAGCGAGGGCACCGACGGCAGGAGCATGAGCCCCATGAAGTCGGAGAGCGCGTTCATGTAGGCGGCGGAGAGGATGTTCCCCGCCTCCTTGATGGCGCTCTGCTCCAGCTCGCCGAACACGTGGCTGGAGCCCGGCGCGCGGTGGAGGAGGATCTCCGCCAGCCGCATGGCCGAGTTGCGCGGAAAGATCAGCAGGGTGCGCCCGGTGAGGTCGCCCAGCATGTGCATCAGCACCGCGGCGACCACCTCCTCGGGGTGCCCCATGATGTCGGGGACGTCTTCGAGCGCGGTGACCTGCAGGCGCGGAACGTTGATCATGATCCGCGTGTTGGTCATCTGCGAGAGCGCCGTGGCGGCGTGCCCCGCGCCCATGTTGCTCACTTCGCGGAGGGCGTCGATCTGGATGGCCCCCAGGTCCCGCAGGTCGAGCGTCATACGCGAGGTCGCTCCGTTCGATTCGGTCCGTGGACCGGGAGATGGTCGTGGCGTTCAGGAACAGCTAACTGTCCGGGCCTGGAACTGCAACAACGATGACGGATGGTGCGCGTCCTCGGCCGCGGCGCCCTATCCGTTCGCCGCCGCCAGCACGCTCCCGGCGTCCAGGATCAGCGCCGGGCGGCCGTCGGAGAGGATGGTGGCGCCGGAGAAGAGGCGCAGCGTGTCGGCGGTGGCGTCGAACTGCTTCACCACGATCTCCTGCTGCCCCATCAGCGCGTCCACCTCCAGCCCGATGCGCTGCTCCCCCACCTCCAGGATCACCGCATGCCGCTTGGCGCCGTTCCCCGGCGCGCCGTTCGCGCGCAGGATCTGCCGCAGCGCCAGCAGCGGGATCACCTCGTCGCGCAGGAAGGCCACGGTGCGCCCCTTTACCGTCCCGATCTCCTCGGCCAGGAGGTGCACGGTCTCGCCCACGTGGGTGAGGGGGAGCGCGTAGGTCTCGTCGCTCTGGCGCACCAGCAGCGCGCGGACGATGGCGAGCGTCTGCGGGAGCTGCAGCGTCATCGAGGTGCCGCGCCCCGGCTCGCTGAAGATCTCCAGCATCCCGCCCAGCGCGCGCACGCGCGTGGCCACCACGTCGAGCCCCACCCCGCGGCCGGAGACGTCCGTCACCGTCTCGGCGGTGGAGAACCCGGGGCGGGTGAGGAGGCGATAGACCTCCTCGTCGGGGAGGCCGGGGGCCTCGTCGCGGGTCACCAGCCCGTTCTGCACCGCCCGGGCGAGGACGCGGTCGCGCTGGATGCCGCGGCCGTCGTCCTCCACGCGGATGATGATGCGGCTGCGCTCGCGGCTGGCGGAGAGGCGCAGCGTCCCCGTCTCCGGCTTGCCGTGCGCGCGCCGCTCGGCGGGCGCCTCGATGCCGTGGTCGAGCGAGTTGCGCAGCAGGTGCACCAGGGGGTCGCCGATCTCGTCCAGCATGGACCGGTCGAGCTCGATCTCCTTCCCCTCGATCACGAAGTCGACCTTCTTCCCCAGCGCCCGCGCGGCGTCGCGCACCAGCCGGGGGAAGCGGTCGAACACCTGCGACACCGGCGCCAGGCGCGCGCGCATGATCTCGTCCTGCAGCTCGCCGATCAGCCGCGAGGCCTGGTCCACCGTCTCGGTGAGCTCGGGGGTCTCGAACCCCACCAGCCGCCGCAGCCGGTCGCGGGCGATCACCAGCTCGCCCACCTGGTTCATCAGCGCGTCGAGCCGGCGCAGGTCCACGCGGATGTGCCGTGCCCGCCCCGCCGCCCCGGCGGCCGCGCGCCCGTCCTCCCCCACCCCGTCGGCGGCCGCGTCGGCCCCGGCCTGCTCGCCGGGCCGGTGCTCGGCGACCTCGACCACGCCCACCTCGCCGACCGCGAGCAGCGCCGCCCGAACCACGTCGGCCGCGGACTCGGTGCGCAGCACGAAGCGCACGCCGCCATCGAAGTCGGGCTCGTTGAGCGCGGCCTCGCCGGGCTCCACGCCGCTCACCTCGCCCAGCTCCCGGGCACGCTTGAGGGCCATGAAGGCGCGCACCCCGGGGAGGAGCGCCTCCTTGGCCACCTGCACGCGCACCCGCAGCGCGCCCTCTTCGACCTCGAGCTCCACGCCGGAGGTGGAGGGGCCCAGGTCCACCTGGGGGGCGAAGATGTCGAAGGTCGCGTCCTCGCCCGCGGCGTTGCGGAGGCGGGTGAGCAGCGAGTCCAGCCGCGGCTCCTCGCCGGTCTCCTCCACCGCCAGCTCGATGGCGCGCTCCAGCGCGTCGCAGGCGGCGAAAAGGAGGTCGATGGTCTCCGCCGTCGCCTGCGCCTTCCCCACCCGGATGCGGTCGAGCAGGTTCTCCATCTCGTGGCTGAGGTCCGCGACGGAGCGGTAGCCCATCGTCGCGCTCATCCCCTTGATGGTATGAACGGCGCGGAACACCCCTTCCACCACCTGCCGCGACCCCGGGTCGGCTTCCAGGGAGAGGAGGAGGTGGTTGATCGTCGAGACGTGCTCGCGCGACTCGGAGAGGAAGAGCTCCCCGTACTGCGAGAGTTCCATTGGGAACGGTGCGGGAGAGGGAAAACCGAAGTGCCTAGTCCCTAGTGCCTGGTGCCCAGGGGCGGATTGCGACGATCAGCACTGGGCAGTGGGCACTGGGCACTTCTGTTACCCAAGCACCCGCTGTACCGCCTCCAGCACCCGCGACGGCTGGAACGGCTTCACCACGAAGTCGCGCGCGCCGGCCTGGATGGCCTCGATCACCAGCGCCTGCTGGCCCATGGCGCTGCACATCAGGATCTTGGCGCCGGGGTCCTCCTTGATGATTTCGCGTACCGCGTCGATCCCGCCCATGTCGGGCATCACGATGTCCATCGTCACCAGGTCGGGCTTGAACTGGCGGTACTTCTCCACCGCCTGCAGCCCGGTCTCGGCCTCGGCCACGATCTGGAAGCCGGCCTGCGTGAGGATGTCGCCGATCATCGTGCGCATGAAGATCGCGTCGTCGCAGATCAGCACGGTCTGACTCATCAAGCCTCCGTCGGTCGTCGCGCGGGCCCGCGGCAGTCGCGGCCTACGCCAGGATGGGTTCGAAGATCCCGTCGGGGTCGATCGCGACGAAGATCTCGTCGTCGACCTCGCCGACGCCGCGCAGGTAGGCGCGGTCGATCCGGAGCGAGCGGAGCACCTCGGCGCTGTCGGCCAGCGATCCGGGGTCCACCGCGACGATGCGTGCGACTTCCTCCACCGCCATCCCCACCACCTTCCCGCGGTGCTCCACGATCACGATGCTGTGATCCGGGAGGCGCGACGCGGGGGGAAGGTGGAGCCGGGCACCCAGGTCCATCACCGTCACGATCCGCCCCCGCAGGTTGATCAGCCCGCAGACGTGGCCGCCGCTCCCGGGGAGCGGCGTGTACGGCCGCGCGGGGATGATCTCGCGGATGCGGCTGATCGGCACCGCGAAGCGATGCTCGCCCACCACGAAGAGCACCATCCGCTCCGGCTCCGCGGCCGCCTCTGCGGCGTCGGCGCCGGCGGAAACGCCTTCGATTTCGGTGTGGAGCATCGCGCGCGACGGGGACCCCGCTCTGGATGTGAGCGTGTCAACATAGCGCGGGTGCCGGGGACGGTCAAGAAATCCCCCGGCGCGAACGGGCCGCCTGCTGATACGTATGAATCGGCGCGACGGCTACACCGGCCTCGGGTGCCGGAAGCAGGGCCGCGGCGGCGAGAGAACCGCCTACGACGAAGTCCGCAGCCGGGCGTCCGTACCGCGCTCGAACGCGTTGCACTTCCTGAGGACGTCGATGGCGCCCTGCAGGTCGGCGAAGTCGATCGCGCCGGAGAACGCCTGCGCATGGTCCAGCATCTTCACCAGTGCGTCGGGAGCCCCCTGGCGGGAGAGGGCGCGCAGCGCGAGCAGGTAGTCCTCGCGGTAGGCGGTGGGGATGAAGATGCGCCGCTGCCGCCCCGCGATCAGCTCGGCGTTCATCATCACCCGCGCCAGGCGCCCGTTCCCGTCGTCGAACGGGTGCACCTCGCTGAGGATGAACATCATCAGCACCGCGCGCCGGAACGAATCGGGGATCCCGCGCAGCATGTCGAACCCCTGCTTGAGGGTGCCGCGCACGAGCCCGGGCTCCACGAACACCGTGAGCCCCGCGCGGTTCACCTCGGTCTTGAGCTCGCCCGGGCGCTTGTCGGGGCGGCCGCCCATCAGGGTGGCGTGGTGACGCCGCAGCCTGGCGACGAACCCGTCGAAGTGGGAGCCGGGCACCACCGCGCTCAGGCCCATCTCGCGCGGGTCCGAGACGATGCGGTAGGTGCCCAGGATGTCGTGCGCGTCTTCGGGCCGCGCGCGAGGGATGCGGTTCTCGAACACGATCGCCACCGCCTCCTGCACCTCGAACTCCGTGCCCTCGATGAAGTTGGAGAAGTAGGCGTCCACGAACGCCAGGTTCTCGAACGCCCGGCCCTCGCCCGCGCCGTCGGGCCGCGGCCGGGGGTGCCACGCGAGCAGCGCCGACAGCAGCGTGTTGAACAGGTCGAGCCGCCCGGAGTCGTACGGCTCGCCGTACACGCGTGCCGCGGCGACACCCGTCGCAAGCACGGCGCTGCGCGTGCCCAGCAGCGCGCCCACCAGCGCCCGCAGCTCGTCCGACGCCTCCTCCGCCTCCAGCTCCGGGGCGATGGCGCACGCCCGGTCGCGCAGCGCGTTCGCCTCGTCCTCGCCGCTGAAGCGGATCAGCCGGTCGAGCCGCTCCTCGATGTCCGCGCGCGGCATGGACGGCGACTCCAGCCCGCGCACGCGCCGCGCGCGGAGGCACTCCAGAATGGCGCGCGCGCTGGACGCCAGCCAGAGCGACTGGATGAAGCGGTTGTCGCCCTCCAGCGGCCCCGGACCGGGGATCTGCCGGATCCGCAGCCCGGGAAGCCGTACGATGCGCGCGTACGGACCGGTGAGGAAGACCGAGCCACCCGGGGTAGGCCGCCCGTCCAGCGCGGTGCGATGGCTCACCACCGCGTCGGGAAAGAGAAGCCCGATGATCTGCCACAGGTTGCGGCGGACCACGACCTCCGGCGGGTCGGTCACGTTGGTGGTGTAGAGGCGCCCTTCCAGCCGCCGGATGGAGCCCGTGCGCATCCCGCGCGACACCGCGCGCGAGATCCCCGTCGTGCTCAGGAAGATCTCCGGGAGGTCAGGCATGGGAGTCGATATCTTGCTACGTAAGCGAGCAGAAGAGGGGCGTCTGCCAACATAATACTACATAAGAGCCCAGAAATGAAGATATTTTATCACGTAAGGTGAAAAAGTCCCCACGTAAGCGGTTGGTGTCGACGCGCGGTCAAGGAGTGTGTCGCTTCCGCGGCTATAAATGTGGCGTGAGGATGTGTCGGACAGGCTCTCTGTTCCTCTGCGGCTCTGTGTGAGACGGCAGTTGCGAGGTCAGAGGCCCTCACCGGAGCCACGGGCCCACTCGGCCGCCGCGGCCAGGTCCGGCGGAAGCGGCGCCTCGAAGTGCATCGCCTCGCCCGTGCGCGGGTGCGTGAAGCGCAGCTCGGCCGCGTGCAGGAACTGCCGCGGGACGCGCTTCGCGAACGACAGCGCCCACCCGCGCTCCGGCCCGCCGAAGCCCTTCGCCCGGTCGGGCGCGTAGGTGCGGTCGCCGACCACGGGGTGGCCCAGGTGCAGCAGGTGCACACGGATCTGGTGCGTGCGCCCGGTGTCGAGCTCCGCCTGCAGCAGGTCCGCCGCGCGCCACCGCTCCAGCCGCCGGAAGTGCGTCCGCGCCGAGCGGCCCCCCTTCACCACCCCCATCTTCAGCCGCTGCGTCAGGTGCCGCCCGATCGGCGCCTCCACGGTCACCGTGTCCTCCGCCAGGTGCCCCCAGGCGGCTGCGAGGTACGTCCGCTTCACCCGGCGCCGCTTCAGCTCGTCGGAGAGGAAGCGGTGCGCGTCGTCGTGCTTGGCGACCAGCAGCAGCCCGCTGGTGTCCTTGTCCAGGCGATGGACGATGCCGGGACGGAGCACGCCGCCGATCCCCGAGAGGTCGCCGACGGCGTGCAGCAGCGCGTTCACCAGGGTGCCGGTGCGGTGGCCGGCGGAGGGGTGCACCACCAGCCCGGCGGGCTTGTCGATCACCGCCAGGTCGGCGTCCTGGTAGACGATGTGGATGGGGATCGCCTCGGCGGCGACGCCGGAGGGCTCGGGGGCGGGGATGGAGACGGCCAGGCGGTCGCCGGGCGCGACCGGGTCCTTCTTGCGCACGGGCGCGCCGTTCAGGGTCACGCGCCCCTCGTCGATCCACTGCACGGCGCGGCTGCGCGAGACGTCGAGGCGCGCCGCGAGCCACGCGTCCAGCCGGCCGACGGCGTCGTCGCCGGCGACCAGCTCCAGGGGGGCGCTACTCGGGGGGCTCGGTGGCATCCAGCTCCTGTTCGATCTTCTGCTCCTCGCGCCAGAGCGAGTACGCCAGCAGCAGCGCGCCCAGCGTCACGGCGATGTCGGCCACGTTGAACACCGGCCAGCGCCACTCGCCCACCCCGAAGTCCAGGAAGTCCACCACCCCGCGGGAGGAGCGCACCCGGTCGATCACGTTGCCGATCGCGCCGCCGGTCACGCTGGCGATGGCGACCAGGCGCGCGCGGTCGCCCCAGCGCGTGCCCCGGAACATGAACCAGAGCACCACCACGGCCACCGCGGCGAGCGCCATGAACACCCAGCGCGAGGCGTCGCCCAGGTGCAGCCCGAAGGCGGCGCCGGTGTTGTAGATGAAGGTCAGGCGGAAGTAGTCGCCCAGCACCTCCACCGGGCTGTACGGCCGCAGCTCCCGCAGCACCAGCAGCTTGGTGAGCTGGTCCAGCACGATCACGCCGCCCACCATCGCCACGTACAGCGCGAGCTTCCGGCGCGCCTCGTCCGGGGTCCCGGCGATCGCGGGGCTCCTCTCCACCACGGTATCGGTCATCCAGTCAGCTCTGGTTCACGCGCGCGAGCGCGATGATGGCGGTGATCCCGTCCAGGTCCACCTCGCGGTCGGCTTCGTACCCGGCATAGTCGGTGGCCGATCCCGTCTCCAGCTCCACCGCCAGCGTCTCGGCGGCAATCAGCTCGCCGAACCCGCGCGTGGCGGCCCCCAGGTCCACGTCGTCGCCGAAGATCCCCAGGCGGATGCGGTCGCTCACCTCCAGCCCCGTGTCCTTCCGCAGCTTCTGCACCCGGTTCACGAGCTCGCGGGCGATCCCCTCGGCGCGCAGCTCGGGCGTGAGCCCCGGGTCGAGCGCCAGGGTGAAGCCGCCCTCGCTCTCGATCACGAACTCGCCCTGCGCGTTCTGGATCACCTCGAAGTCGCCCTCCGCCAGCACGTGCGACCCGCCGTCGGCTTCGACGGCGACGGCCACGCCGCGGCGGAAGGCGGCGATGCGGTCCGACCCCAGCGCGCGGATGGCGTCGGCCACGCGCGGCGTGCTCTTGCCGAAGCGCGCGCCGAGCGCCTTGAAGTTCGGCTTCGCGGTGAAGGTCACCAGCTCCTCGGCCGCATGCATGAACTCCACCCGCTTCACGTTCAGCTCGTCGCGCAGGATCGCGAGCAGGTCGTCGCCCGTCTCGATCCCCTCCGGGATCACGGCGTACACCGCGCCCAGCGGCTGCCGGACGCGGATCCCGACCTCCTCGCGCGCGGCGCGGCCGAGCGTCGACAGCGTGCGCACCGCCTCCATCCCCCGCTCCAGCGCGGCGTCCATCCGCCCGGCGGCGGCCACGGGGAAGTCGGCGAGGTGGACGCTCCCGCCGTCCGCGGACAGCGCGCGGTGCAGCCAGTCGGGGAGGAAGGGGGCGAGCGGGGCCATCAGCCGCGCCACGGTGACCAGCGCCTCGTGCAGCGTGGCGAAAGCGGCGCGGGTGTCCTCCCGGTCGGCGCTCCCCCAGAAGCGGTCGCGCGAGCGGCGCACGTACCAGTTCGATAGGTCCTCGATGATGAACTCGCCCAGCGTGCGCGCGGCGCGGGTGAGCTGGTACTCGTCCATGTCGCCGGTGACCGTCGCCGTCAGCGTGGCCAGGCGCGAGAGGAGCCAGCGGTCGAGCACGGAGCGCTGCTCGGCACGCGGGTCGTCGCCGCCCGGCTCCCATCCCTCCAGCCCGGCGTAGAGCGCGAAGAAGCGGTAGGTCTGGCGCAGCGTGTCGAACGTCTTGCGCTGCACCTCCTTGACGCCCTCAGGATCGAAGCGCTTGGGGAGCCAGGGGTTGGACGATGCCAGCAGGTACCAGCGGATGGCGTCCGCGCCGAACTGCGCGATCGCCTCCCAGGGGTTGACGATGTTCCCGCGGGACTTGGACATCTTCAGCCCCTCGGGGTCCAGGATCATGTCGTTGACGACCACGTTCCTGTAGCTGGGGCCGCGCCCGAGCAGTGTGGAGATGGCGAGCAGCGAGTAGAACCACCCGCGCGTCTGGTCCACCCCCTCGCTGATGAAGTCCGCCGGGAACTGCCGCACCTCGGCCGGCCCGTCGACCAGCTCCGCGTTCTCGAACGGGTAGTGGTGCTGCGCGAACGGCATCGACCCGGAGTCGAACCAGACGTCGATCACCTCCGGCGTGCGCCGCATGGTCCCGCCGCAGCCGTCGGTGCAGGGGAAGGTCACCTCATCGATGAACGGCCGGTGCGGGTCGAAGTCCTCCACCAGCCCGCCGGAGAGCTCCGCCAGCTCCGCGTACGAGCCGACGAAGCGCAGGTGCGACGGATCACGCTCGCACACCCAGGCCGGGAGCGGCGTGCCCCAGTAGCGGTTGCGCGAGATGGTCCAGTCGACGTTGTTCTCCAGCCACTCGCCGAAGCGGCCGGAGCCGATCTCGGGCGGGAACCAGCGGATGGCGGCGCTGTTGGCCAGCAACTCTTCGCGCACCTGCGTGGTGCGGATGAACCACGAGTCGCGCGCCATGTAGATCAGCGGCGTCTGGCAGCGCCAGCAGTGCGGATAGCTGTGCTCTTCCTTCGACGACTTGAACACCAGCCCGCGCTGCTTGAGGTCCACGAGCAGGTCCACGTCGGCGTCCTTCACGAACTTCCCGGCGACCAGCGGCACGTCGTCCTTGAAGCGTCCCCGATCGTCCACGGGCATGATGATCGGCAACCCGACCTCCTGCCCCAGCCGGTAGTCGTCCGCGCCGAACGCCACGGCGGTGTGGACGATCCCGGTGCCGTCCTCCGCCGTCACCCAGTCGGCGGGATAGACCTTCCAGCCGCGGGCGACGACCTCGGGCGCGAAGCCGACGGGGTGCATCCAGTCGAACGGACGCGCGTAGCCCAGCCCGACCAGCTCGCTCGCGGGGAAGGTGCGCGCGACCTGCGCTTCCGCGCCGAAGAGCGCGGAGACGCGCGCGGCGGCGAGCACGTAGCGCCGCCCCTCGTGCTCCACCTCGGCGTAGTCCAGCTCCGGGTTGACGGCCAGGGCGACGTTGGAGACCAGCGTCCAGGGCGTGGTGGTCCACACCAGGAACTCGCGGCCGTCCGGCTCCCCGTCCCTCCCCAGCACCGGGGTGGTGAAGTAGAGCGACGGGTCCTTCACGTGCTTGTAGCCCTGCGCGAGCTCGTGCGACGAGAGGCCGGTGCCGCAGCGCGGGCAGTACGGCAGCACCCGGTGGCCGCGGTAGAACAGGCCGCGGTCGGAGATCTGCTTCAGCAGCCACCACACCGACTCCACGTAGTCGCGGTGGAAGGTGACGTACGGCCGCGAGTAGTCCAGCCAGTAGCCGATGCGGCCGGAGAAGCGCTCCCACTCTTCGGTGTAGGTGAGCACGCTCTCGCGGCACACCTCGTTGAAGCGCGCGATGCCCAGCGCCTCGATGTCGCGCTTGCCGCTGATGCCGAGCTTCTTCTCGGCCTCGATCTCCACCGGCAGGCCGTGCGTGTCCCACCCGGCCATGCGCGGCACGTAACGCCCCTGCATGGTGCGGAAGCGCGCCACCGTATCCTTGATGGTGCGGCTCAGGATGTGGTGGACACCGGGTCGGCCGTTCGCCGTGGGCGGCCCCTC
>DASYJZ010000458.1:0-3923 GCA_035995965.1 Longimicrobium sp.
ACGATCCGGGAACCTCGGTGCTTACAGTGACGTCGCTCGGGATGGCGCGCCGATCGCGTGTCCGCGGGAAGCCCGAGGACCCGACGGCCGTCTCCTGGAAGGACGAAGAAACCGGGTGGGAGCCGGTGCGCATGGAGGAGGACGGGGCGGTCCTGCTGACCTTGAATGCCGAATGGCGCGAGGAATACACCGCGGATGGGCGCAGCGACCACGCCAGCGCCGCGCAGTTCGTTCTGCAGGGCGCACGATGCATCAATGGGTCGGAACGCGCGCTCCGGGAGCCGGTCACCCCGGGAGCACGCGACATGCAACTTCGCACGGCGGACGACGTGCGCGAGCTGACGGTGTTCTGCTACCTGGTCGATGCCGCGCTCGACGCACCGATCGACGTCTGCAAGAAGCTGTGCCAATGGGCGCTGCTGAAGGACTCACGAGTAACTCCGCATTCGTTCCAGGCTCTCCCTTCTCTCATGGGGCGCATCCAGCGGTCGTTGGACCGCACGGCAGTACAGGGCCAAGAGCTGCAGCAGTGGCCGCGTCGGAGCTATGAGGACGCCGTGGCGCTCGTGCGCGGGCTGCTGCTCGCTGTGGACGGCGCTAGCCGGGGTGGGGGAAAGATGAGTGCAGACGACGACATCACCGCGCCTGGCGAGTACACGCCCTACGCGCCGCCGATTCGCCGTTGGAGGGCGATCCTTGAGCTGGTAACGAAGCTGCTCGCGCAGAAGGATGCTGCGCGGAACCGCACCACGAAGCTGGCGTACTTTTCGGTCCTGTGGGCGGTGCACTCCCGCCTCATGTTCATCAAGCGGAAGCTCCGTCCGGGCGAGTTCCCCGACGACTCGAAGCTTTACGTCGAGGTGCGAGGACTGCTGCGGGTGATCGAGGACCTCATCCGCGACTACTCGATGGTACTTCCCTGGGAGCTGAAGCGACGCGACCGGCACAACTGAGGCGCGGGGCGTGACGACCCCGCCTCGGCGTCGCGCGAGCCGGCCTGGGGGCGGGCATGATCCGCCGAGCTCGACCTGACGATCGCCCCATTCGAGAAGACCGTGGCGCCTGGACGGCAGATGCCGCTCAGGCGTCTCCGCATTGGTGGATGGCGGCTGGCGTGCATCGGTTCGTCGCAACCATCTCACGTAGCGGCGCTCGCTTTCTGCCACGGAGTGCACTACTTTCCCGCCGCCTTCCGTTCCACTCCCAATCCTTTCCCCTGGAGAACGCCCATGCGTGTTCGCCCCACCCCCCGTGTGCTCCGTCTGCTCGTCTCCACCCTCGCGGCCGCCGCGCTGGCGGCCTGCTCGCGCGACCTGGCCGCCCCCGCGGCGCCGGTCGCGAAAGCTCCCGAAGCGCCATCGTACTACACCTACCCGTCCGCGATCTACCGCAGCCACGTTGAGTTCGGCGTGCCCACCGACGCCAACGCGAGCGACGACCTGCTGCTCTCCAAGCGCCAGTACTACGTCTCGTACAACTGCGCGAAGGGGCGACCAAACTGGGTGAGCTGGGACCTGAACAAGACGCACTACGGCGACGCGCCGCGCTCCAGCAGCTTCACCAGCGACGCCTCGCTGCCCTCCTCGTGCTACCACGTGGTGACCTCGGACTACACCAACAGCGGGTACGACCGCGGGCACCAGGTGCGCAGCGAAGAGCGCACCTGGGACGTAACGGACAACAAGTCCACCTTCATGATGACGAACATCGTGCCGCAGTACCACGACCTGAACGCGGGGCCGTGGCTGGACCTCGAGTACTACCTGCAGGACCTGGCGCAGAACCAGAACAAGGAGATCTACGTGATCTCCGGCCCCAGCGGGAACCGGGGGACGCTGAGCAGCGCGGGGAAGGTGCAGATCCCCACCTCCACCTGGAAGATCGCCGTGATCATGCCGTACGGTCAGGGGCTGGCGAACGCCGCCACCACCAGCAGCATCCAGGTGATCGCGGTGAGCATGCCCAACGTCACCGGCATCATCTCGGCGCCGTGGACGAACTACAAGACCACGGTGGACGCGCTGGAGGGATCCACCGGCTACAACTTCCTGGCCAAGCTCCCCGACACCGTCGAGAACTACTGGGAAGCGCGCGTGTTCTAAACGACGCCGGCTCTTACAGATTTCTCTCACGCAGAGCCGCAGAGCCGCAGAGAAACCGCGCGTTCCTCTGCGTCTCCGCGGCTCTGCGTGAGGTGCCGTTGCCGATCCCTTGTGTGAGCCACGCTCACGGTTAACATCCGGTAGCTTCTCACCTTGCGCGAACAGCAATGCAGAGCTGGGACTACCTGATCGTCGGCTCGGGGTTCGGCGGAAGCGTGAGCGCGCTGCGGCTGGTGGAGAAGGGCCACCGTGTGCTCATGCTGGAGAAGGGCCGCCGCTTCGCACCGGGCGACTTCGCGCGCAGCAACTGGAACCTGCGCCGGTGGATGTGGATGCCCCGGCTCGGCCTGCGCGGCCCGTTCCAGATGCGGTTCCTGCGCCACATCACCGCGCTCTCCGGCGTCGGGGTGGGCGGCGGCTCGCTGGTCTACGCCAACACGCTCCCCGTCCCCGGCGACGGCTTCTTCAACTCCCCCGCCTGGCGCCACCTCGCCGACTGGAAGGCCGAGCTCGCGCCCGCCTACCAGCGCGCCCGCCGCATGCTCGGCGTGGTGCCGTATCCCCACGTCACCTTCCCGGACGAGGTGTTGGGCGAGCTGGCGCGCGACCTGGGGCTGGAGGCGCAGTTCCATCCCACCGACGTCGGCGTGTTCTTCGGCGAGCCGGGGGTCACGGTGCCCGACCCGTACTTCGGCGGCGACGGGCCGGCGCGCACGGGGTGCATCGAGTGCGGCGGCTGCATGCTGGGGTGCCGCTTCGGCGCCAAGAACACCCTCGACCGCAACTACCTGTACCTGGCGGAGAAGCGCGGCCTGCGCATCGAGCCGGAGCACGAGGTGGAGTGGATCCGCCCGGTGGAGGGCGGCTACGAGGTCACGGTGCTCGCCGGACCCGTGCGCTGGTGGCGGCGGCGCACGCGGCGGGTGTTCCACGCGCGCAACGTGGTGCTCGCGGGCGGCGTGCTGGGCACGGTGCCGCTGCTGCTGCGGCTGAAGCGGTCGGTGCGCGGGCTGCCACGCCTCTCCGAGCGGCTGGGCGAGTTCGTGCGCACCAACAGCGAGGTGCTGATGGGGATCGTGAGCGAGCGCCGCGACCGGCGGATGTCGGACGGCATCGCCATCACCTCCATCCTGAAGACGGACGAGCACTCCACCCTGGAGCCGGTGCGCTACCCGGCCGGCTCCGGCTTCTTCCGCATGCTGATGGCCCCGCACGGGCCCGGTGCCACGGCTCCCGAGCGGATCTGGAACGCGCTTCGCTTCATGGCCGCCAACCCGCGGCGCGCGCTGAAGGCGTGGCTGGTGCCGGACTTCGCCCGGCACACGCTGATCATGCTCTACATGCGCAGCATCGACAGCTACCTGACGCTGCGCCCGGGGCGGCTGTTCGGCCGCGTGCGGAGCGTGCTGACCCACGGCCCCGCGCCCACCGCCGCCATCCCCGAGGCGACGGAGCTCGCGGACCGCATCGCCGCGAAGGTCGACGGCTTTCCCGGGAGCCTGGCGACGGAGACGCTGCTGGGGATCCCCACCACCGCCCACATCCTGGGCGGCTGCGTGATGGGCGACTCGCGCGAGACGGGGGTGATCGGCGTGGACCACCAGGTGTGGGGCTACCCCGGCCTGTACGTGGTCGACGGCTCCGCCATCTCCGCCAACCCGGGCGTGAACCCCTCGCTCACCATCTGCGCCCTCGCCGAGCGGGCGATGGAGCGGATGCTCGCGAAGGAGGAGCCCCTCGCCGCGACCGTGCGCGTCCCTGAATTGGTCTGATCTCGGATCGACCAAAGGACTTGGCTCACGCAGAGCCGCGGAGCCGCGG
>DASYJZ010000459.1:0-4273 GCA_035995965.1 Longimicrobium sp.
CCTGGACGCGCTCGCCTCGGCCTCGTACGGGCCCGAGGCCGCGCTCACGGCGCTCCTCCCGCTCGGCGTGCTGGCCCCGCGCTACATCGGCGGGCTGAGCGCCGTCGTCATCGGCCTGCTCACACTGGTGTACCTCTCCTACCGGCAGACGATCGTCGCCTACCCGGACGGCGGCGGCTCGTACTCCGTGGCCTCGAAGAACCTGGGGCCCACCGCGGGGCTCCTCGCCGCGAGCGCGCTCGCCCTGGACTACGTGCTGAACGTGGCGGTGGCGATCTCCGCGGGGGTGGGGGCGATGATCTCCGCGATCCCGCCGCTGCAGCCGTACACGCTCCCGCTCTGCCTGGGGCTGCTCGCGCTGATCGCCGTGGTGAACCTGCGCGGGGTGCGGGAGTCAGGGCTGCTGTTCATGCTCCCCACCTACCTCTTCGTGGCCACGCTGGGGGTGACCCTCTGCATCGGAGTGGCGAAGACGCTGGCGGCGGGCGGGCATCCGGAGCCGGTGGCTCCGCCCCCGGCGCTTCCCCTGGCCGCGGTGGCGGCCACGCCGTGGCTCCTCCTGCACGCCTTCGCCAGTGGGTGCACGGCGATGACGGGGGTGGAGGCGGTCAGCAACGGCGTGCCGCTCTTCCGCGAGCCGCGCACGGTGATGGCGCGCCGCACGCTCACGGCGATCATCGCCATCCTGGTGGTGCTGCTGGCGGGGATCGCCTTCCTCTGCCGCGCCTACGGGATCGGCGCCACCACGCCGGGAACGGCCGGGTACCAGAGCGTGCTCTCGCAGCTGGTGGGCGCGGTGGCGGGGCGGGCCGCGTTCTACTACGTGACGCTGGCCGCGGTAGTGGGGGTGCTGGCGCTCTCGGCCAACACCAGCTTCGCGGACTTCCCCCGGCTCTGCCGCGTGCTGGCGCTGGACGAGTACCTCCCGGCCGAGTTCGCGCACCTGGGGCGGCGCCTGGTCTACTCGCAGGGGATCGTGATCCTGGCGCTGCTGGCCGGCGCGCTGCTGATCGGCTTCGGCGGGGTCACGGACCGGCTGATCCCGCTCTTCGCGGTGGGCGCCTTCCTGGCCTTCACGCTTTCGCAGGCGGGGATGGTGGCGCACTGGCGGCGCGTGGGCGGGGCGCGGGCCGTGCGCTCGAGTATCCTCAACGCCTGCGGTGCGCTGGCTACGGCGGCCACGCTGGCCGTGATCGTGGTGGCGAAGTTCGTGGAGGGGGCGTGGCTGGCGGTGCTGGTGGTGCCGGGCATCCTCTGGCTCTTCCTGCGCATCCGCCGCCACCACGAGACGGTGGACGACGAGGTGGAGGTGGAGGGCCCCCTCCAGCTCGGCTCGCCACCTCCGCCGCTGATCGTGGTGCCGCTCAAGCGGCTGGACCGCGTGGGCCGCAAGGCGTTGCGCCTGGCCGCGTCGATGTCGCCCGAGGTGCACGTGGTGCACGTGCTCACCGACGAGCCCAACATGGACCCGCTGCACACGCACTGGGGGGAGTACGTGGAGCGCCCCTTCCGCGAGGCGGGGTTCGCGCCGCCCCGGCTGGTGGAGCTCCCGTCCGCCTACCGCGAGTTCTTCGGCCCGCTGCTGCGCTACGTGCGCACGCTCGCGGAGGAGAATCCGCGCCGCTACGTGGGCGTGTTCGTGCCGGAGCTGGTGGAGCGCCGCTGGTACCACTGGCTGCTCCACGGCCACCGGGCGACGCTGCTGAAGGGCCTCCTGCTGCTGCGAGGCGGGCCGCGCGTGGTGGTGATCAACGCGCCCTGGCACCTGAGCGACCCCGACGCAGACGCCGACGACGAGGCCGTTCCGCACGCCGCCTGAGCCCGGGGCGGTCGTCAGGCGGTCTGCCGCTCCCGGGTGCGGCGCGACACCGACACCGCATCGTCCGCCGGCGCCTCGATGGGCTTGCCGCCGGGGAGGAGCGGGCGCCCCTCCACCAGGTCGTAGCCGTAGCCGTCGGCCAGGATGTGCACCACCGCGTCGGTGAGGGCCAGCGTGTCGTGGTCGCCCGCGCTGGGGGCGTTGGTGTGCGATACGCGGCCGCCCAGCACCATCACCGCGCCCTCGCCGATCACCTTGAAGGCGGCGCCGGGCTCCACCTCCAGGGCGGTGTTCTCGTCGATCCCGATCCCCAGCACCTGCGGGTTGTGGGCGAAGAGGGTGAAGAGGCGGTTGGGGCGGCCGCGCTGGTTGAAGTGCGTGTCCACCACGGTGTCGCGCCAGTAGCCGAGCCCCGGCGCCAGCGCCACGTCCGACCGCCGCACCGTCCCGTCGTCGCGCCCGCCGATGATCATCACCCCGCTCATGGCGGCCGCGCCCGCGCTGGTGCCGGCCACCACCAGCCCGTCGCCGTACAGCCGCTCGCGGATCCGCTCGCAGAGCCGCGACCCCGCCATCAGCGCCGTCAGCCGGAGCTGGTCGCCCCCGGTGAAGAACACGGCGGTGGCGCGCTCCAGCCCCTCCAGGAGCCCGGGCGCGTTCGCCTCGGCGCGCTGGGTGATGGGCGCGGCGATCACCTCGGCCACGCCGATCTTCTCGAACAGCCGGCCGTAGGTGCGCGCCTTCTCCCGCGGCTTCTCCGAGGGCGACGAGCACACCAGCACGCGCGCCCGTCGCCCGCCCGCCATCTTCACCAGGTGGGAGAGGATGCGGAGGTCCTTCTCGTCGGGGTCCTCGGCCCCCCCGATCACCAGCAGCCGCCCGATGCGGCGTCGTCCGTTCGTTCCAGGCATGATCCCGGGCTCGCTCTCGGTGTGTGGAGCGTGCCGATTTTCAAGGATCAAGCCAGCGTTCGGCGCAGGCCTGGTCGAGCTCTCACCCGAAAAACAGGCTGCTCACACCCTGAGCCGCGTCCAGATCCACACCGCCGCTACCCGCGCACGCGGTGCACGACCTCGGCCGCCTTCCTCGCGACCGCCTCGACGCCCGCGGCGCCGCCGCCGTGCACCGCCTCCACCGCCGCCTCGGCCTTCCCCAGCGCGGTGGCGGGGCCGGCGTCGAGGCGCTTCAGCCGGCTCTCCGCCCGCGTAGTGCTTCTCCTCGTCGCGCGCACCGCGGGCGAGCACCTCGCGGACGGCGCCGACTGACGCGGGTGTCGCCTGGCATGCGTTTCGTGGCGTGTGGCGGACGCTCCTTTGTGGGGCTGGTTTGTCCCTTTTGTCTTCTTTAGAATGTGACGCGTCCAGCCGAGCGCGCCGGAGGGTTCGGCGCGCGCTCTCCGGTCACAATGAGGAGGCAACAATGGGCCGTACCCGAAGGAGCCGCTCGGACCTCCCGCGGGCTCCGCTCGAGCTGCTGCATCCGCTGGCGCTGCCGTCGGCCGGCGTGACGGGGGTCGAGATCCTGTCGGAGCTGCCGCGGGCGCAGGCGCTTCCGCTCTTCTCCCTCTACCGCGCCGCGCTGTCGTGGAGCGCGGGCGCCTCCAGCGGCGAAGACGTGGGCCGGGTGGAGCGGCACGCCCTGGCGCGGCTGGGCGAGGGTGGCTGTTGGCCCGCCGCCGCCGTCATCGCGCTCTTCGTGGCGGCTCCTCCCTGTGACGACCGCGACGAGATCGCCCGCGCGTGCCTCGCAATGGCTGATTGGGCGCTGTCGCAGAACGCGCAAGAGACCGCGCTCGCGTTCGCGGGTTTGGCCGCGCTCGTCTGGCCGCAGCATCCGCGCTACGCCTGGACGTACGGCCGGCTTCTGCGCGGCAGCGGGCGAATGCGCGAGGCGGAGCACTGGTTCCGACGCAGCCACCGCATCGCCGTCTGGCTCGGGGACTGGGAGGCGCAGGTGAAATGCCTGAACAGCCTCGGCGTCCTCTCCTACCTCACTGGAAACTACCGGAGCGCGGAAGGCCGCCTCGCTCGCGCCCTCGCGCTCGCCGCGAAGCGCGGGTTACGAGTATCGCGAGGCGAAATTCTCCACGACCTGTTTGCCTTGGCGCTCACACAGCAGGATTTCAGGCGGGCAGAGGAGTACGCGTCGCATGCGCTGCAATGCTACCTGCCAGGTCACGACCGTTTGCCCGCGCTGGCCCACGACCTTGGATGCCTCTGGATGGAGCAGGGCCACTACGACCGCGCCCTTCCGTTACTGCAAGCGGTTGTTGGCCACTTGAATGAGTGGAGCCAGAGGTTGCAGAGCTACGCCGCAGTCGCTCGAGCTGCGGGTGGGGCGGGTGACGAAGCAGCGTTCTCATGGGCGTCACCCAGGGCTTGGGAAGCCGCCGCCAAGATCGACGAGCGTCGCATGTCCGGTGCTGAGCTTGTCGATCTCGGCCGAGGTGCCGCA
>DASYJZ010000460.1:0-14009 GCA_035995965.1 Longimicrobium sp.
GGCGCCGCGGACCCACCACGGCGGGGATGGCGTGGCCCGTGACCTCGCGCGCCACCTCGATCACCTTGCGCACGCTGTAGCCCTGGCCGTTGCCCAGGTTGAAGGTGCGGCTCCCCGCGTCGAGCGCGTTCAGCGCGCGGACGTGCGCGTCGGCCAGGTCGACCACGTGGATGTAGTCGCGCACGCAGGTGCCGTCGGGCGTGTCGTAGTCGTCGCCGTAGATGGTGACGCGCTCGCGCTGCCCCAGCGCCACCTGCAGCACGATGGGGATCAGGTGCGTCTCTGGGTCGTGGTCCTCGCCGCGATCCGCAGAGGGCGCGCCGGCCGCGTTGAAGTAGCGCAGCGCGGCGTAGCGCATCCCGAAGCGGTCGTCCATCCAGCGCAGCATCCGCTCGAGGATGAACTTGCTCTCGCCGTACGGGCTGCCGGGGTCGATGCGGGCGCCTTCGTCGATCGGCACGCGCTCGGGGAGGCCGAAGAGGTTGGCGGTGGAGGAGAGGATGAAGCGCCGGGTGCCGTGCTCCACCGCGCACTCCAGCAGGTTCAGCCCGTTGCGGACGTTGTCGCCCAGGTGCAGGAAGGGCTTCTCCATCGACTCACCCACCAGCGTGTGCGAGGCGAAGTGCATCACCGCCTCCGGCCGGTGCGCGTGGAAGGTCCGCTCCAACGCCGCGCGGTCCGCCAGGTCGCCCTCGATGAGCTCCGCGCGCGCGTCGACGGCGGCGCGATGGCCCTGGAAGAGGCTGTCGAGCACCACGACCTCGTGCCCCGCGTCGCAGAGCTGCGCCACGGCCTCGCTGCCGATGTACCCCGCCCCGCCGGTTACCAGGACCCTCATGGCGCCTCCACGGACGCGCGGGTCTCGGCCGTCGCGCGCAGGCGCTCGGCCGCGCTCTCGGGGGTGACGTCGCGCTGCGGCTCGGCGAGCATCTCGTAGCCCACCATGAACTTGCGCACGGTGGCGGAGCGCAGCAGGGGCGGCAGGAAGTGCATGTGCAGGTGCCACTCCGGATGCGGCGCGCCGTCGGTGGGCGCCTGGTGGATGCCGGCCGAGTAGGGGAACGGCACGCCGAAGAGGTTGTCGTAGCGCGTGGCCAGGCGCCGGAGCAGGTCGGCCAGGCCGTCGCGTTCGCCGTCGTCCAGCGAGACGAGGTCGGCCACCGGGCGGCGGCTCACCACCAGCGTCTCGAAGGGCCAGGTCGCCCAGAAGGGGACCAGCGCGACGAAGTGGTCGTTGGCGCAGACCAGCCGCTCCTCGCACTCCACCTCCAGCGCCAGGTAGTCCGCCAGCAGGGTGCGGCCGTTCCAGGCGAGGTACTCGGCCTGCCGCTCGCCCTCGCGCTGCGGGAGCAGCGGCACCGAGCGCTGCGCCCAGATCTGCCCGTGCGGATGGGGGTTGCTGCACCCCATCACCTCGCCCCGGTTCTCGAAGATCTGCACGTGGCCGATGTCCGGCCGTGCGCCGAGGCTCGCGTACTCCTCGGCCCAGACGTCCACCACGCGGCGGACGGCGCAGGGCTCCATCTCCGCCAGCGAGAGGTCGTGCCGCGGCGAGAAGCAGATCACGCGGCAGACGCCGGGCTCGCCCCGCGCCACCAGCAGGTCCGCGACGTTCATCCCCGCATCCGGCGTGTCGGGTCGGAGCGCCGCGAAGTCGTTGTCGAAGACGTAGACGCCGCCGTAGTCCGGGTTGCGCGCGCTGCCCGCCCGCTCGTTGCCGGGGCAGAGGTAGCATCCCGGATCGTGCGCCTGGCGCGGCTCGACGCACACCGCCTCGGTCTGCCCCTGCCAGGGACGGAGCGCCCGGTGCGGCGACACCAGCGTCCACTCGCCCGTGAGCGGGTTCAGCCGGCGGTGCGGGTGCGCGGCGAGGTCGAGCTCGGACAAACGGCTTCCCTTCTGCTTTCTCTATCGAGACGATGCGAGTGAACTCGCCGCTACAACGGCACGCAGTCCGCCTTCGCGGACACCAACGGCGAATTGCGGTCAGCCCGGCGCGGTTCCGGCTCAGCGCTCTTGGCCATCCCCAACCGGCGGCGCTACGGCTGTCATCGCACGATTCTGCGAGGCCCCACCGATACCGCGTCCACCCACCCTCGCCCGGTACGGGAGAGGGTTTGCGCTCTCAGGCGCAGGGAGAGGGCGCCACGACCACGGACGAACGCCGATCCAATCGCATCACTCGTTCAAGGCTGCACCGAGAAGCGGAACTCGGTGCGGGAGCGGTATTCCTCACCCGGCCGCAGGATGGTGGATGGGAAGGCCGGCTGGTTCGGCGAGTCGGGGAAGTGCTGCGTCTCCAGGCAGAGACCGACGTGCGGGCCGTAGCGGTGGCCGTGCTTCCCGGGGACGCTCGCGTCGAGGAAGTTGCCGGTGTAGAGCTGCATCCCCGGCTCGGTAGTGAGCACCTCCAGCACGCGGCCGGACGCTGGGTCGGCGAGGCGCGCGGCGGGTGCCGGAGACGCGCTTCCCGCGGCGTCGAGCACGAAGTTGTGGTCGTAGCCGCCGGCGATCCGGAGCTGCTCGTGGTCCGCGCCGATTCGCTCGCCGACCCGCCGTGGTGCGCGGAAGTCCAGCGGTGTGCCGGCCACCGGGGCGATGGCGCCGGTCGGGAGCAGGCTCGCGGCGAGCGGCGTGTAGGAGGCGGCGTGGACCGTCAGCTCGTGGCCGAGGACGTCGCTCGATCCCTCGCCGGCGAGGTTGAAGTAGGCGTGCTGCGTCAGGTTCACCGGGGTCGGCCGATCCGTCGTGGCGTGGTAGTCGACGCTGAAGACGTTGGCGTCCGACACCGCGTAGGTGATGCGGACGTCGAGATTGCCGGGGTACCCCTCGTCGCCGTCGGGGCTGGAATGCTCCAGCACCACGCCGACGATGTCCCCGTCCTCGAACGGGCGCGCCCGCCAGACGACCGCGCCGAAGCCGCGCCGTCCGCCGTGCAGGTGGTTCGGCGCGTCGTTGGCGGAGAGCTCGTGGCGCGTCCCGTCCAGCATGAACGCCGCGCCCCCGATCCGCCCCGCGCAGCGCCCGATCACCGCGCCGATGTAGAAGCGGTCGCGCTCGTAGCCGGCCAGGTCACCGTAGCCGAGGACCACGTCGGCGAGCCGCCCCGCGCGGTCCGGCACGCGGAGGGCCTGCACGACCGCGCCGTAGTCCAGCAACGACAGCCGCAGCCCGCCGCTCCCCTGCAGCGTGAAGCCGGTAACGTCGTCGCCTCGCGCCGTGCGGCCGAAGAGGCGTTGCTGGATGGTTGGAGAGGTAGCGAGCACGAGGGAGTTCAGAAGGTTTGCCGAACCAGTTCAGTAGCCACCGAACCAAAGCTATGTTTTGTTCAGTCTCTGGTCAAGACTATCAAATCAATCGACGAATTCGAC
This sequence comes from Longimicrobium sp., assembly GCA_035995965.1. Taxonomy (GTDB): domain Bacteria; phylum Gemmatimonadota; class Gemmatimonadetes; order Longimicrobiales; family Longimicrobiaceae; genus Longimicrobium. Next base: position 3,372 of record DASYJZ010000460.1, read on the forward strand.
GGAACCCGGACGAAGCCCGAGAGGCGCTCAACCGATGTCTCCTCGCGGCGGAAGGCCTGCGGGCGGGCGTCGCGCTCGCGCTATGAGGCTGGAATGCCGTCGCGACGCTCCAATCAACGCGAACGCTTCGCCGGCGGCGGCTTCAGCGGGCGGGTCGAGTCGCGCAGGACCAGCTCGCCGGCCAGGTACTCCTTCACCGGCGGAAGCGCCTCGCGCGCCTCGATGTGGCGTATGAGGATCTCCGTCGCGCGGCGACCCATCTCGTGCTTGGGGACGTGCACCGAGGTGAGCGGCACCGCCAGGTAGTCGGCGATCGCCAGGTCGTCGAAGCCGATCACCGAGACGTCCTCGGGGACGCGGACGCCGAGCTCCGCGAGCGCCCGCAGCACGCCGAGCGCGACCATGTCGTTGTAGCAGGTCACCCCCGTCGGCCGCTCCTCCGCGGGGCGGCCGCGGAAGTGCTCCAGCCCCGCGCGGTATCCGTCCTCCAGGTGCGCGCCGGTGGGGATGATCGCGTCCGCCGCGAAGACCTGCGGGGAGCGGCTGAAGGCGCGGTAGACGCCCTCCACGCGCTCGCGGGAGTGCATCGAGTAGGCGGGCCCCGCGAAGTGCACGATGCGGGTGTGGCCGCCCTCGATCAGGTGCTCCACCGCGCGGCGCGACGCCTCGGTGTTCTCGATGTCGATCAGGCTCGCCGGCACGCCGCGGATCTCCTCCAGCAGCACGAAGGGGAAGTTGCGGCGCTTCAGCTCGAACAGGTGCGAGAGGTCGGCGTGCTCGTCCACCACGGGGGTGATGATCAGCCCGTCGACCCCGTGCTCGCGCATCAGCTCCACCGCCTCCCGCTCCGCCTCGTAGTCGCCCTCGCTGCTCGCGACCAGCACCGTGTACCCGTGCTTGCGCCCCTCCGTCAGCGCGCCGGTGGCGACCTCGGTGTAATAGGGGTTGTCCATCTCCTTGATGATCAGCCCCAGCGAGCGGCGCTTCCCCGCCGGGCCGCGGCTCAGCACCGGGCCGGTGGGGCGGTAGTGCAGGCGCTCCATCACCGCCTGCACCCGCGCCCGGGTGCGGTCGCTCACCCCCGGCTTGTGGTTGAGCACCGCGGACACGCTCGCCTTGGAGACCCCCGCCTCGCGGGCCACGTCGTTGATCGTCGGGCGTTCGGCCATTCGATGGCTACGGTGCGAGGCGGAGGTCGACAGCCGAACCGGGCCTAACCGGTTCAGAAGAGTCGCACGAGGCTACACGAACCGGTGCACCCCGTCAACCTTCGTCGTCAATCGGATGGACGCACTCGGCTGACCCAAACGCTGACCCAAATGACATTTGGGGGGCTCAGAGGACGGTTTCCGGTCGAATGATGTCGATGGGATCGGGCCGTTCCGCCGGCATGTACAAGCACCCTCCCCCGAAGCAGTTTGGAGGAGGGGATCACGAGCCTCGGCGAGCCGGCGCCGAGGTCATCCCCCGGGACCTTCTACGCCCATCGAGAGACCCGCCATGGACCTCGGAACCACCTACCTCCGCGACCTCGCCGAGCGCCTGCAGACGCTCCGCCGCACCGCCGAGCGCGCCGCCGCGCAGGTCGACGACCACGCCTTCTTCGCCGCGCCCGACGCGGAGACCAACAGCATCGCCATCGACCTGAAGCACGTGGGCGGCAACCTGCGCTCGCGCTTCACCGACTTTCTCACCAGCGACGGCGAGAAGCCCGACCGCGACCGTGACGGCGAATTCGTGGTCGCACCGGGCGAGACGCGCGCGGACGTCGAGGCCGCCTGGGCGCGCGGCTGGGCGCTGCTCGAAGCCGCGCTCGCGTCGCTCACACCCGACGACCTGCTGCGCACCATCCACATCCGCGGCGAGGCGCACACGGTGGTCGGCGCGCTGAACCGGCAGCTCGCGCACGTGGCCGGCCACACGGGCCAGATCACGCTGCTCGCCAAGCACTACGCGGGCGACGCCTGGCAGACGCTCAGCATCCCCCGCGGCCAATCGGAGACGTTCAAGCCCTGGGGCCCCTGACGACGTGGGTCTCACACGGGGTCAACGGAGTCGACGGTAACACCGACCGTTGACCCCGTTGACTCCGTGTCACCCCTCCCACGCATCCCAGCAACCGCCTCACACGCTAGCTGCAACTTACGCCACCAGAAGAATTCGGCGCCCGCAGGGGGGGGTGGGATAGATGTGGGATAGGTTCATGCGGCTTTCCGTTGGTGGCGGTCGCCCTCCGCAAGAAAGGCGCGCATGCTGCGCCGTGCCTCGGCCGCCTTGGCCTGCACCCGCTCGTTGTTCGGGTCTTGGTAGATCCGTTCGCGCGTGGCGCTGTCGGCGTGGCCGGAGATGCGGTTCGGCACCTGTGCGTCCTGCGCGAACTCGAGCGCAAGGTCCGTCGCCTGCGAAGTCCGCACAGCGCGGCCCTCCTTGTGCGGAATCCCCGCAATCGCTTCCAGAGCCTTGAACAACCCCGGAGGGTCCAGTCGAGTCGCGCAGCTCCTGCCGCCGCACGCCCGCCACGGGGACGATCAGCCGCGGCGTCTCGGCGACCGCGCGGGTCTCGCGGGGGCGGAACGCGATCACCATCTCCCGACCCGACACGGCCAGGTAGATGGCCAGCGCAAGCCCCGCCGCCGCCTCGGTGAGCGCCGCCGCGATCAACGCCCCGCGCCAGGTGATCGGGATGCGCATCGCATCTCCCGATTGCCGTGATGCGGCTCCTGAAAAGCACGAAGCGAGCCGACGCGTTCCGCGCGCCGGCTCGTTCTTTTGAATCGAAGATGTTCCTGCTCCGGCCCAGCGACTTCTTGACACGGCGTCGCCCGCGTCCCGCGCCGGGCCCGTCCCTCCGCGCCGCAGGCGATCACCGGCGTGGACGCCTGCTGGCTCTGGATCCGCGCCGACCCGGAGTTGGGAGCGCCGCCGCCGATTGCCTTGTTCGCCGGTGGGGGCAACGGTATACTAGCTCGGGCACCAGCGGGTCATGGCGGAGCTACATTACGTCGGGACCGATTCAATGCGTATTTTCGAACGGAAGTCCGGCATGGCCCGGGACACCGCCGGCTCTGCGCCGCCCGGCCGGGCATTCTCCGGGATTCCCCTCACAGCCAACCCCGCCCTCAAATCCTGGCCCCTGATCGATATACACGCCGCAGAGCCACGGCAGCAGCCCTCCGCACAAGCCCCCGTCACCAAGCTCCGTTCCGATGCGCCGCCGCGTCTTGCCAGCGAGCTCGCGGCCGGCCTGTCGGAGCCGCAGGTGAACACCCCCGACGGCAGGGACGAACAGGAGGCCGACCGGATCGTCGAACAGGTGATGCGCATGCCTGAGCCGCGGCCGGCGCACGTGCAGCAAGAGCACGTCCGGACGACGGATGGTGGCGGAAGGGTGGCACCGCGGAGCATCTATGCCGTCTTGCGCTCACCGGGCCAGCCGCTGGACCCTTCCACGCGCGCGTTCATGGAGCCGCGCCTTGGGCATGATTTCAGCCGGGTGCGCGTGCATGCAGATGCACTGGCCGATCAAGCAACCGTCGACCTTGGCGCACGTGCGTTCGCGTTCGGCCCTGATATCGGGTTTCGCCGGGGAGCGTTTGATCCTGCCAGCATCAACGGAAGAGCCCTGCTCGCACATGAACTGATCCACACTCTGCAACAAGGAGCAGACCCGGTAAATCACAGGGTTCAGAGACAGCATCTGGTGCCCGGGCGGGAATTCCACGGGCTGGACCCGACCAGCAATCCGGCGCAGGGTGCAACGGAGCGGATGAAGTTGCTGGTCAAGCAGGGCCCGGGGCAGAAAAAGCTCGGCGCGTCCGACTACGAGGCCATCAAGAAGACGTACTTCGAGCTCGTTGATAAGGGCCCGGCGCATTACATGGAGGCCATTCACTATCTCATCGACAAGTATGGGATAGACGCAAGCCACGCACTCATGAGCTACGATGCGTCCATCAAAGGCGCGTATGCAATCACGGAAGGCCGCGCGGGCGATGCCCTCATTCCGGTCAGGTTCGGCCCTCCTTGCTTCAACAAGTATGGAGACTTCGGAGCGATTTCCAGAGCGATCGCTCACGAACTGCTCCACACAAAGCAAAAATCCGTATCACAGATCAGCGGTCATGATGAGCGGGAGTTCTTGGCCTACTATGACACACTCACTCGGAAGGACATGCCCGAAGTTACCGACAAGGCAACACTGAAGCTCTTCGTCGCGAAAGCACTGAGTTATTACGCTGCACTGAGTGCGGAGAACCAAGCCAAATATGCAGGGATGAAAGCAGTCATCGACGGAATCAAAGCAGGACTCGACGGAAGTAAGATCAAGATCAAGACCTGAGGTTTTGAGGAGTGTCGGCCGGTCGCTCGTGCTCAGGCACGGGCCGACTTTGAAGCCGAACTCCATCATCGCCATCACCACCGATACGCCGATGTCGGCGAGCGACTCCCACCGGCCGGGCGTTCGCGGGCCGGCATCACTCGCCGCACGCGAACGGGATGTACCTTCCACTCGGGCACGTAGCTCCCCGCCTCGCCGCGCACGTCGCCCACCCCCAGCACCTCGCCCCGCCGCGCCGCCCGCGCGCCCTTCCCCGATCGCGTGTTCCACAACTCCACCGGGCGCGCGATGACGTCGCCCGAGAATGTGCCCCTGTCGCTGTAGAACAGCATCGCGTTGAGCGAAACGCGGTACGGCGGCGGGTCGCCGGAGCGGCGGGCGTACGCTGCGCCCGCGGCAGTCAGCGCCAGCACCGGCACGGCGGCGAATAGGATGCGGCGGTCGATCTTCATCGGCAATCTGGGCGAGGGTGATGGGTAGGGTTCACGCCGAGGCGGGTGCGGCGGTTCCCGCGGCCAGCCGCTGCAGCGCCTGGAGCGCGGCGGCGAAGTGGGTGCGGCGCTCCTGGCGCGCGGCCGCGTCGGGGAGGTGCTCTTGGTGGAAGGCGATGGTGGCGCGGTCGCCCGGGGCGGCGATCACGCGCACCTGGATGGTGGAGGACCGCGGCCACCCCGGCGGGTGCCAGGTTAGGCGGACGTGGCTCCCCGGCCCCCACGCGCACGACCCCCGCGGAACCGTCCGCCAGCGCGTACTTGTGCCCGGGCATCCACTTGGAGCGGTTCCGGGTTGCGCTGGAGAACGAGATAGAGCGCACCACGCTTCGCGCGACCGCGCGCAAGTTGCCCACGGAGCTAACGAAGTTCCTTGAAGGCACCAAGCCGTATGGGCGCACGGTGGCGCGGGTGCGGGTGCGGGTGCGGGTGCGGGTGCGGGTGCGGGTGCGGGTGCGGGTGCGGGGCCAGACGGGGCGGAGTTCGCGCGGTTGTTGGCATCGCTGCTGCCGGGCCTGCCGCCGGATGAGCGAGCGCAGATCGGCCGGGAGTTGGCCCGCGAGGCGGGCGACACCTACGCGACGTGGGGTGTCGCCCGCCTCGCTGGATTCTGGACGCCACGCAGGACGGGTGACCGCCCGGAAAGGGTGGAAGTGGGATAGGTTGTGGGATAGGTTTACCACGAAAACTCGGCATTTCTGCGCGGGGAGTCCGGTAGGCCCTTCCGGAACATCAAGGATTTACGAGGGTTTTCGGCACCCGCGCCGATTCCTTCTCTGACTCCGTGTGAGACAAGCAGTTTCCATCCCGGCGGCTGCAGACGGCGGCAGGGGGCGCTGCCGGGACGCCCCTGCCATCCATCGCTCAGGCGCAGCAGCGGAACTGGCCGCAGTCCGTCTGGAGACAGGTGGTGGCCGGCTCGGGCGCGCTCGGCTGCTGCGCCGTCTCGAACGAAACCACGGTGAGTTGATCCAGGTTCAGCGGGAGCTTGCGTTGCATTACGTCCTCCGGGGTGAATGGGCCAATGGCCGGTGCGCCCGCGCGAAAAGTCCGAGCGCAGAAGAGCGCGATGGCCGAATAGGCACGCAATCCTTGGGCCAGGCAGGGACGCGGAGGCCTCATCGGGCCCCACCGACGGAGTGCGGTCGTCCGTCAACGCGTCGGTCGATGGATCTGCTGCAGCACCTCCCGCAATGCGTCGGGGAGAGCCGCCGGCTTGCGCGTCTCGCGGTCGACGTAGACGTGCACGAAGTGGCCCTCGGCGGCGGCGAGGTCGTCTCCTTCGCGGAAGACGCCGAGCTCGTAGCGCACGCTGCTGGTGCCGAGGTGCGCGACGCGCAACCCCACCTCGACCGTGTCGGGGAAGGCGAGCGGGCGGTGGTAGCGGCACCCGGTTTCCACCACCAGGCCGATCACCGGGCTGGAGTCGATGCGCAGCACGCCGCGGTCGATCAGGTAGCGGTTGACGGCGGTGTCGAAGAACGCGTAGTAGACCACGTTGTTCACGTGGCCGTACGCGTCGTTGTCCATCCAGCGCGTCGGCAGCGCGAGGAAGTGCGCGAACTCGGCGCGCGAGGCGGGCGGGCGCCGGCTCATCGCGGCACCACCACGGCGCGGCCGACCACACGGCCCTGCCGCATCTCCTCCAGGATGCGCGGCACCTCCTCCAGCGCGTGGCAGGCGACGGGGACGGGGCGCACGCCGCGCTCGCGCACCAGCGCCAGCAGCTCGCGCAGCTCCCGCAGGCTGCCGGTGTACGAGCCGCGGATGGTCGCGTTGCGCAGGGGGAAGAAGTGCGTCGGCACCGTCATCTCGCCGCCGAAGAGGCCCACGATCACCAGCGTGCCGTTCTTCGCCAGCACCGCCTGCCCCAGCGCCGCCGTCTGCGACGAGCCGACGAAGTCCACCACCGCCGCCACGCCGCGCCCGTCCGTGCGCCGCATCAGCGCCTCGCGCGGGTCCACCGCGGATCCGTCGATCGTGTCGAAGTCCCCGAATGTCCGCGCCGCCTCCAGCTTGCGCCCGTCCAGGTCCACGAAGGTGACGCGCGCCTGAGTCATCGGGCGGACCACCTGCGCGGCCATCAGCCCCACCCCGCCCGCCCCGACGATCACCAGCTCCTCGTCCGCCTCCAGCGGCGGAAGCTTGCGCAGCGCGGCGTACGCGGTGAGCCCCGCGCAGGCGTACGAGGCCGCCTCCTCGGGGCGCATCGTGCCGATGTCGAGCAGGCAGCGCGCGTCCGGCACCAGCACGTGGTCGGCGTATCCGCCGTGCGTCAGCACGCCGAGCGAGCGCATGGCGGAGCAGTGGTTGGAGCGCTCGTCGACGCAGTGGCGGCAGGCGCCGCAGCCGATCCACGGATACACCAGCCGCACGTCGCCGACTGCCACGCCTTCCGCGTCCGGGCCCGCGGCGACGACGCGGCCGACGATCTCGTGGCCGAGCGTGATGGGGAGGCGCACGCCGCGGTCCTTCACGTAGGTGCGGACCGCGCCGTCGCCGTAGTAGCCGTCCCACAGGTGCAGGTCGGAGTGGCAGACGCCCGTCGCCATCGTCTCCAGCAGCACCTCGCCGCCGGCCGGCTCCGGCGTCGGCTGCTCGCGCCACTCGAGCGGCGCGCCGAACTCCACCAGTTGCAAGCTTCTCATCGCACTCCTGCTTCGATCGGTCGACCAGCGGACGCGCGTCTGGAGCGGCGGCTCGTCACGCGACCTTCGCGCGCGTCTGCGTGCAGCCCTGCGCGGCCGACGGGTGCGAGACCGCCTCGACCTTGGCGCCGCTGCGCACGAAGAGGAAGGTCGTGGCCGCGCCCGCCACGCAGAGCCCCGCGGCGGCAATGAGCACCCGGCGGAACCCGTCCAGCAGCGGCGCGCCGGCCAGCGTCTCGCTCGCGGCGGCGCCGAGGATGGCGGGGAGGGCCGCCGTGGAGAGCAGCCCCGCCACCCGCGCCACCGAGTTGTTCACCGCCGAGGCGACCCCGCCGAACTCGTCCGGCACGGCGCCCAGCACCGCGGCGGTGAGCGGCGCGACGAGCAGCGACAGCCCCAGCGCGAACACCATCAGCCCGGGGAGCACGCCGCGAACGTAGCCCGCGTCCGCCGAGAGGCGCGAGAGCAGGAGCAGGCCGCCCGCGGCCAGCAGCGCGCCCACCGTCATCGGCGCGCGCGGGCCGATCCTCCCCGCCAGCCGCCCGGCGACGGGGGAGACGAGCAGCATCACCGCGTTCAGCGGCAGCAGCGCCAGGCCGGAGCGGAACGCGGTGTATCCCAGCGCGTTCTGCAGCACCAGCACCAGGAGGAGGAAGACGGCGCCGATGGCCGCGTAGACCAGCAGCGTGGTGAGGTTCACGGCGCTGAACTGCCGCGAGCGGAAGAGGCGCAGCGGGAGCAGCGGATTCGCATTGCGGCCCTCCTGCACCACGAAGCCCGCCAGCGCCGCCACGCCGACCCCGGTGCCGACGAGGATGCGCGGGTCGCCCATCCCCAGCCGCGGCGCGGAGACCAGCACCGCCACCAGCGTCCCCAGCGCGACGGTGACCAGCGCGGCCCCGGGAAAGTCGATCGGCCGCCGCGCGGCGCTCCTCGGGGCGGGGACCAGCCGCAGCGCCATCCACGCCGCGCCGAATGCGAACGGGGCGACGAACGCGAACACCCAGCGCCACGACAGCGCGTCCACCACCCATCCGCCCGCGAACGGCCCGGCCGCCGTCGACACCGCCGACCAGGCGGCCCAGCGGCCGATCGCCGCGCCGCGCTCGTCGCCCTCGAAGCTCTCCTCCAGCAGCGCGAGGCTGTTGGGGACCAGCAGCGCCCCCGCCGCCCCCTGCGCGACGCGCGCGGCCACCAGCAGCGGGAGCGTCGGCATCACCGCCGCCGCGAGCGAGGCGGCGCCGAACGCGAGCGCGCCCAGCGCGAAGACCCGGGCGCGCGGATACACGTCGCCCAGCGCGCCGCCCAGCAGCATCAGCGCGCTGAGCGTGAGCAGGTAGCCGTTGACCACCCACTGCACGCCGTCCATCCCCAGCCCCAGGTCGCGCGCCAGCGACGGGAGCGCCACGTTGACCACCGTGCTCTCCAGGAACACCGCGCCCGACCCGAGCACCGCCGCTGCGAGGATCCACCGCCCCGCCGTCGACTGCAGGCGGGTCTTCACGGCCGGGGGATCGAGGGGATTCGATCGATTGGTGGGCATCGGGATCCCGTTCGAGGTACGCATCGGTGAGCTCCTCCGGACGCCGTGACGAAGCTGCGGAGGTGCATGGTCGGCTGAGGGGGCGCATCGTGGAAGCCGCCTCACGCGCCCGGATGAGTGTAGCGTACCACGAGCGCCGCGGACATCACCGTCGCGATCGCCTCCGACCCGGCCTCAGGTGAGGGCGATGCGCAATCCGAGGGCGATGAACACGACGCCCAGCGCCCACGCGAGCTGGCGCGGGGCGCCGCCGCGGAGTCGCGCCGACACCCTCGTGGCCACGAACACGAGCGGCACGTTGATGGCCAGCGCGATCAGGTTGACGGTGACGCCGAGCAGCACGAGCTGCAGCGTGCGGTGGGGACTGTCGGGCGCGACGAACTGTGGCAGGAAGGCGAGGAAGAAGAGCCCCACCTTGGGGTTCAGCAGGTCGCTCAGGAAGGCCTGCCGGAGCACCACGCGCATGCGGCGCGGCGCGGCGTCGCCATCGCCCGCCGCGAGGGGACGGTGCGGAGACATGAGCGCCCTGACGCCGAGATAGACCAGGTACGCGGCGCCGAGCCACTTCACCGCGCTGAACGCCCGCGGCGAGGCGGCCAGCAGCGCCGAGACGCCCACGAGCGCGGCCGCCAGGTGGCAGTACGCGCCGAGGTTGAAGCCGAGCGCCGCCATCAGCCCTGCCCGCCGCCCCTGCGCGACGGACCGCGCGAGCAGGTAGACCATGTCCGGCCCCGGGATCACCACCAGCAGCACGCTTCCGGCGATGAAGAGCAGGTAGCTGTCGAGCGTCACGCGGGGAGGCTCCGTGGGGGCAGGTGACGACCGCGCCGTCGCGAGTGCCTGAAGATTGCCGGTCCATCTCCCGGTGCGCAAACCGAGCGTCGTCGATCCGGTGCGGTCCCGAAGCCGCGGCGCCCTCACCCTGCGCGTGAGTTGAGAGCGGGAGAGTGGCATGCCCCCGCAGGTGCCCCTCGACAAATACGACAACGTCGAGCAGGTGCGGATCGCCCCCGCCGCCGGCGAGTACCGCATCGTGGTGCTGGCGCAGTACACCGACCCTGAGGTCCCTGTGCGTTCCTGGAGCATGTCGATGGGCCGGCTATAGATCCTTCGGCCTGCCAAGTCTTTGCCGGAGAGAAGGATGAAACGTGGTCGGCCTCAGGATGACGTCTTGGAATGCACAGTTGATCAGCTGAAACGGTATCACACCCGAGTTAGCTAAAGAACGGCGGGCGAGGTAGGGGAGATGCTTCCCCAACTCGCCCCGCCGAATCAATTCGCCGTCACCCCCGAACCCCACGTCGACCGTTGATGAGATTCATTTTGCGTCGTCGCCTACCTGATCGGATTCCGCTGAATCCTCCGACTCATTTGGATCCTCATGGCAACGCGATGTTCAGCGCCATGCGTCTGAATTACGCAATCAGCCACGACGACGGATTCGCGTTCGGCTGCGGCCCGGAACAGCCGATCCGTCGCACCGTGGGGAGGGAGGAATGCATTCCACGGCAGCAGACGGGTCTCGGATTCATACTGTTCCAGTGCGGCCACGGCGGAGAGTTTACCGCTCGCGACTTCGCCGATGAGATCCCCGAGCAGGCGGTGTTTGGCCCAGGG
>DASYJZ010000461.1:0-5616 GCA_035995965.1 Longimicrobium sp.
GCGTGAGGAGGCCGGTGGCGTCGATGGCGGGCGTCGAGCAGACCTCGCCCGACGAGCTGCTGAAGGACGCGGAAGAGGCGCTCCGGCTCGGGATCGGCGGCGTGCTCCTCTTCGGGCTCCCCGCGGAGAAGGACGAACAGGGGAGCGGCGCCTACGACGAGCGCGGGATCGTGCAGGGCGCGGTGCGGCTGCTGAAGCGCGAGCTCCCCGAGCTGGTGGTGGTGACCGACGTCTGCCTGTGCGAGTACACCAGCCACGGGCACTGCGGGATCGTGGTGGACGGCGACGTGGACAACGACCGTACCGTGCCGCTACTCGCGCGCACCGCCGTGTCCCACGCCGAGGCAGGCGCCGACATCGTCGCCCCCTCCGACATGATGGACGGGCGGGTGGGCGCGATCCGCGCCGCGCTGGACCAGGCGGGACTGCCCGCGACGGCGATCCTCTCCTACGCCGCGAAGTACGCCAGCGCCTTCTACGGCCCCTTTCGCGACGCCGCCGACAGCGCGCCGAGCTTCGGCGACCGGCGCACCGCGCAGCTGGACCCCGCCAACGTGGACGAGGCGCTGCGCGAGGTGCGCTTGGACATCGCCGAAGGCGCCGACCTGGTGATGGTGAAGCCCGCGCTGGCCTACCTGGACGTGATCCGCCGGGTGAAGGACGAGACTGGGTGGCCGGTGTGCGCCTACCACGTGTCGGGCGAGTACGCCATGATCGAGGCCGCGGCCGAGCGCGGGTGGATCGACGGGCCGCGCGCCCACGAAGAGGCGCTGACCGCCATCCGCCGCGCGGGCGCCGACCTCGTGGTCTCGTACTACGCCCGGCAGCTCGCGCGTGCCCGCCGCGCCGCGCCGAAGTGAGCACAGTCCACGCGGTGGCGCACTTCGTGCTGGCTGCAGGCGGCACGGTGACGTGCGCCCCCCTCCGCTCGTCTTCCCAGCAGAATGTCCGGAACGCTGGACAGCGGCTACGCAGCGACCTAGACTTTCCGGCCCGGCGGGGCCAATCAACGGTTCCCGCCGCGCGCCGCGCCGCCCCCGCGGCCGCGGCGTGCTGAACCCCTACCGACGCTCCATGTCCGTCGCCTCCTTCGTCTTCAAGCTGCGCCGCCTGTTCGTCCTGGCCCTGCACCTGGCCGTGATCCCGGCGGGGTACTACCTGGCCTTCGCGCTGCGCTTCGACGGCGTGGTGCCCCCCACGTACATGCACTACTACTGGGGGTCGGTGGGGTACCTGCTGGCGATCCGGCTGGGCACCTTCGGGGCCTTCGGCCTCTTCCACGGGTGGTGGCGGCACGTGGGGATGAGCGACCTGGTGTCGCTGATCAAGGCGGTGACGGCGAGCTCGGCGCTGCTGGTGGTGGTGCTGTACATGACCTCGGCGCTGGCCGGGTACCCCCGCTCGGTGGTGGTGCTCGACTGGGCCGCCGCGCTCCTGCTCTTCGGCGGCGGGCGCTTCGCGGTGCGCGCCTTCCGCGAGGAGCGGCTGGTGCCATGGCGCAGCCGCCGCGGCACGCGCGCCCTGATCATCGGCGGCGGGGCGGCGGCCGAGCGGCTGCTGCGCGAGGCCCAGCGCGACCGCGAGAGCGAGATCTGCCCGGTGGGGATCGTGGACGACGACGCCACCAAGCTGGGGATGCGGCTGCACGGCGTGCCGGTGGTGGGCGGGAGCGAGCGCATCGGCGAGCTCACGGCGCGCTTCGGGGTGAAGCTGCTGGTGATCGCCATCCCCTCGGCCACCCGCGAGCAGATGCGCGCCATCCTGGCCGCCTGCCTCAGCGCCGGGGTGGAGTTCAAGATCGTCCCCTCCATCCGCGAGCTGCTGGACGGCCGCGCCCGCATGGGGCAGCTGCGCGCCGTGCAGATCGACGACCTGCTGGGGCGCGAGGCGGTGGAGCTGGGCTTCGAGGGCCCGCGCGCCGACCTGGAGGGGCGCACGGTGCTGGTGACGGGCGGGGCGGGCTCCATCGGCTCGGAGCTGGCGCGGCAGATCGCGGGCTTCAAGCCGGCGCGGCTGATCGTGCTGGACCAGGCCGAGAGCCCGCTCTACTTCGTGCACCTGGAGCTGGCGCAGGCGCAGCCTGGGCTCACCGTGATCCCGGTGGTGGCCGACGTGGCCGACCCCGGTCGCATGGAGCGCGTGTTCGCCCGCTACCGCCCCGAGTTCGTGTTCCACGCCGCGGCGTACAAGCACGTGCCGCTGATGGAGAGCAACGTGGTGGAGGCGGTGCGCAACAACGTGCTGGGCACCCTCTCGGTGGCCGAGTGCGCGGCGCGCTTCGGGGCCGAGAAGTTCGTGCTGATCTCCACCGACAAGGCGGTGCACCCCTCCAGCGTGATGGGCGCCACCAAGCGCATCGCCGAGCAGGTGGTGCTGGGGTGGCCGGCGCTGGCCAAGTCGCGCACCGACTTCCGCGCGGTGCGCTTCGGCAACGTGCTGGGCTCCGACGGGAGCGTGATCCCGCTGTTCAAGCGGCAGCTGGCGGCGGGGCTCCCGCTCACCGTGACGCACCCCGAGGTCACGCGCTACTTCATGACCATCCCCGAGGCCGTGCAGCTGGTGCTGCAGGCCGCGGCGCTCCCCGAGGCCGCCTGCCGCATCTCCATGCTGGAGATGGGCGAGCCGGTGCGCATCCTGGACCTGGCCGAGAACCTGATCCGCCTGTCGGGGCTGGAGCCCGACAAGGACGTGCCGATCGTGTTCACCGGCCTGCGTCCGGGCGAGAAGCTGCACGAGGAGCTGATGACCGACCGCGAGGCCACCGTGCCCACCGCGGTGCCCAAGATCCGCGTGGTGCAGACCGACGGCCCCGACGTGGAGACCCTCACCACCGGGCTGGACCGCCTGGCCGCCGCGGCCGCCGTGGGGGACCTGCAGGACGCGCTGCTGGCGCTCTGCGCGCTGGTCCCCGAGTGCGTGGCGCCGCTGCGCGAGCGTGCCGGGCAGCCCGCCCAGGAGCGGGCCTGACCCCACCGCCCCGGTTGCGTCCCTTCGCGCCGGGGTTATGTTTCCGACCCGTGGAGCCGGCCCCGCCGCCGCCTTCCCTGACCGCAGTGAACGGAACCGGATGAATCACGAGATCAGCCCCCGCGAGCGCTTGGCCGCCCGGCTCGAGGGGCGCCATGCCGTTGCCGGTGTGATCGGCCTGGGCTACGTGGGCCTCCCCCTGGCGGTGGAGATCGCCCGCAGCGGCTACCACGTGCTGGGCTTCGACGTCTCCGAAGGGGTGGTCGCCGCCGTGAACGCCGGCGAGAGCCACATCCAGGACGTCCCCTCGGCCGACCTGGGAACGCTGGTGCACGGCGGCTACATCGAGGCCACCAGCGACCTCAAGCGGCTGGCGGAGTGCGACTGCATCTCCATCTGCGTGCCCACGCCGCTCAACAAGACCAAGGACCCCGACCTCTCCTACGTGGTGCAGGCGGCGCTGGCGGTGAAGCACGCGCTGCGTCCCGGGCAGCTGGTGATCCTGGAGAGCACCACCTACCCCGGCACCACCCGCGAGGTGCTGCTGCCCAAGTTCGAGGAAGACGAGCAGCTCACCGTGGGCGAGGACTTCTTCCTCTGCTTCAGCCCCGAGCGCGTGGACCCCGGCAACGAGGTGTGGAAGACGCGCAACACGCCCAAGGTCATCGGCGGGATCACGGCGGCGTGCTCGGAGATGGGCGCGGCGTTCTACGCCACCGTGTTCGACCGGATGGTGCCGGTGGAGAGCGCCGAGGCGGCCGAGCTGGTGAAGGTCTACGAGAACACCTTCCGCATGATCAACATCGCGCTCGCCAACGAGCTGGCGCAGGCCTGCGACGTGCTGGGCGTGGACGTGTGGGGGGTGATCGACGCCGCCGACACCAAGCCCTTCGGCTTCATGAAGTTCACGCCCGGGCCGGGGCTGGGCGGGCACTGCATCCCCCTGGACCCGCACTACCTCTCCTGGAAGATGCGCACGCTGGCCTTCAAGACGCGGCTGATCGAGCTGGCCAGCGAGATCAACAGCGAGATGCCGGCGTTCGTGGTGCGCAAGGTGGCCGACTCGCTGAACGACGTGTCGAAGCCGCTGCGCGGGAGCCGGGTGCTGCTGCTGGGCGTGGCCTACAAGAAGGACATCGACGACCTGCGCGAGAGCCCGGCGCTGGAGATCGTGCGCATGCTGCAGGAGAAGGGGGCCAAGGTGTCGTTCCACGACGCGTTCTGCCCGGTGATCGAGGACGACGGCCACACCCCCCTCCAGGGGCTGCCGCTGCACAGCGTGGCGCTGACCGACCGGGTGCTGCAGGAGGCCGACTGCGTGGTGGTGGTCACCGACCACTCCGAGGTCGACTACACGCGCGTGGCCGCGCTGGCGCGGCTGGTGGTGGACACGCGCGGGGTGATGCGCACCCCCGAGGAGCACGTGGTGGGGCTCTCTCGCCGCCGCCGCCGCACCGACGCGGCGCCGCGGCTGGTGGCCGCGCGCGTGGCCTGACCCTCCGGCCCGGTGCCGGCGGGGAGCGGGCGCGGCACCTTCAGTGGAGGCCGCGCCCGCTCTTTCGTTCATGGCGATCCGCAGGGGTATCGTGGGCTCGAGCACAGCCATTCTTTTTCTTTGAGACGGGAAGGCGAGACAATGGTTGCGCTGCCGCGCTTCTACGGGGAGGGCTGACGTGGGCGGAACGCGCGCGCCGGCCACGGTGCAGGGACGGAAGATCCGCTTCGCGGTGGTAGGGTGCGGCCGCATCTCGGCCAAGCACTTCGAGGCGCTGAAGCACCACCACGAGGCGGCGGAGCTGGTGGCGGTGTGCGACTGCGACCCCGCCGCGCTGGCGGCCGCCGCCGCGGCGACGGGGGCGGAGCCCTACGCGCGGCTGGAGGAGCTGCTGGAGCGCTCCGACGCCGACGTGGTGGTGCTCGCCACCCCCAGCGGGATCCACGCCGACCAGGGGATGCAGGTGGCGCAGGCCGGCCGCCACGTGGTGACCGAGAAGCCCATGGCCACCCGCTGGCAGGACGGCAAGCGGCTGGTGCAGGCGTGCGACCAGGCGGGGGTGCGGCTGTTCGTGGTGAAGCAGAACCGGCTGAACGCCACCATCCAGCTGCTGAAGCGCGCCGTGGACCGGCAGCGCTTCGGGCGCATCTACATGGTGAACGTGAACGTGTTCTGGAACCGGCCGCAGGACTACTACGACAGCGCGCGCTGGCGCGGCACCTGGGAGTTCGACGGCGGCGCGCTGATGAACCAGGCGAGCCACTACGTGGACCTGCTGGACTGGGTGATCGGGCCGGTGGAGAGCGTGCAGGCCTTCACCGGCACGCTGGCGCGCAACATCCAGGTGGAGGACACCGGGGTGGTGAACGTGCGCTGGCGCTCGGGGGCGCTGGGGTCGATGAACGTGACCATGCTCACCTATCCGCGGAACCTGGAGGGCTCGATCACGGTGATCGGCGAAAAGGGCACCGTGCGCATCGGCGGGGTGGCGATCAACGCGGTGGAGCACTGGGAGTTCGCCGAGCCGGACCCCGACGACGAGCTGGTGAAGCAGGCGAGCTACGACACCACCTCGGTGTACGGCTTCGGCCACCCGCTGGCAGGACGGCAAGCGGCTGGTGCAGGCGTGCGACCAGGCGGGGGTGCGGCTGTTC
>DASYJZ010000462.1:0-4307 GCA_035995965.1 Longimicrobium sp.
CTGCATCGCCACCACCGGCTTGCCGCCGAGGGTGCCGAAGAGCAGCCGGCCGGAGTGCGACTCCACGGTGGAGAGGGGGAAGTGCGGGATCTCGCCGTAGGGGATGGAGGTCTCCACCTCGATCCGCTCCGCCAGCGCGCCGAGCCCCGTCCCCAGGATGATGCCGATCCCCGGCGCCGCCTGCGTGTGGCCGCGGATCGCCTGGACCGACTCCGCGATGCGCGCGGCGAGGCCCTGCGCGGGAGGCGCGTCCACGCTCACCCCTCGGCGTCCAGCGCGTCGGCGCGGTCGACCTCGGCGTCGAGGCGCGAGATCGAGGCGGTGCGCTCCTCCTCCTGCTCCAGCTCGCTGAGCTGCCGCTCCACCAGCGCGCGGAAGAGGCGCAGGAAGCGGACGCGCTGGGCCTGCACGCGCCGCAGCGCCTCGAGCGCGAAGGTCACCTGCCGCTTGGCGTCGGAGATGATGCGCTCGCCCTCGGCGCGCGCCTCGCGCAGCACCAGGTCGCTCTCGCGCTGGGCCTGCTCGCGCATCCCCTCGCGGAGCTGCTGGGCGCTCACCAGCGCGTCGTTCATGGCGCGCTCGCGCTCGCGGTAGTCGGCGATCGCCTCGGTCATCTGCGCGGTCTTGCCGCCCAGTGCCTGGTTCTCGCGGACCAGCTCTTCCATGCGGGCGACCACTTCGTCCAGGAAGTTGTCGACCGCGTCGGCGTCGTAGCCGCGCATCACGCGGCGGAAGTCGCCCTTCTTCTTGCGTACGTCGAGCGGTGTCAGGTCGATCATCCCCGCTCCCCAAAGATGCTGGAGCCGACGCGGACCAAGGTGGCCCCCTCTTCCACGGCGATCTCGAAGTCGTTGCTCATCCCCATCGACAGCTCGTGCCCCCGGAACCCGGCGACCTGCCGCGCCGTCTCCTCGCACAGCTCCCGCGTGGCGCTGAAGGCGCGGCGAACCACGGCCTGGTCGTCGGTGAACGGGGCCATGGTCATCATCCCCAGCAGCTCCAGCCCGGGGAGCTCCACGATCCGGCCGACCACGTCCACCGCCTCTGCCGCCGCGACGCCGCCCTTGGTCTCCTCACCGGTGGAGTTCACCTCCACCAAGGCGCGAACGGTGGCGCCGGACTTCACGGCGGCGTCGGAGAGGGCCTCGGCCAGGCGCAGCGAGTCCAGCGAGTGCAGCAGGTCGAAGAGCGGGAGCGCCTTCGCCACCTTGTTGCGCTGCAGGTGGCCGATCAGGTGCCAGCGGACGGCGCCGCGGCCGACCTCGGGCACCTTCTGCTCCAGCTCCTGCACGCGGTTCTCGCCCACGTCGGCCACGCCGGCGCGGATCGCCGCCCGCACCACCTCGGCCGGGTGCGTCTTGGTGACGGCCACCAGGGTGACTTCGCCGCTCCGCCCGGCGCGCTCCCGCGCGCGCTCGATCCGCTCCCGCACCTCGGCCACGCGGCCCGCGAGCACGTCAGGTTCCATGGCGTCGGAACGTAAGGCGCACCCCCTGCGGCGGCAAGCGATTTTGTGCGCTGGAGGGGCGGCAGACCGATCCCGCAGGTCGTCGCGACGATGCGACTGAAGTCGCCGCTACAACGGCACGCAGTCCGCCTTCGCGGACACCACCACCAAGCACGAAACTGGAGCCTACGTGGGGAAGCGAGTTCCGGCACAGGGCCCGCCGCTCATAGATTGCTGAAGCGAAGAACCAATCTGAACCACGTCGATCCGAAGGACATGGTGATGCCCGAACGACGCGACATACCCTCGGATGCGGCAGCAGTGGTCGAGAACCCCGAAACCGCCCGTGCTTGGGAGGATGAAATCCGACGCCGGCTCAAGGATATCGACGCTGGGAAGACGCAGATGGTTCCCGGTGAGGATGTGCTCAAGGAAATCGATGACCTCTCCTCAAGTGACCGTCGGACTGCGCAGTTGGTGTCCGCGAAGGCGGACTGCATGCCGTTGTAGCCGCGACTTTAGTCGCATTTTCCTCACACCGAACGCGCGCTCCCCGAAGACTGTGCAAACGCACGGGGAACGCTTCAGCGGCCGAGCCGCCCCGCGGGCTTCTCGGCGGTGCCGCCGGCGAGCTGGCCGGCTTCGAGGATGCGGGTGAGCTGGGTGGGGGTGACGCCGCGCTGGAGGCGGCCGCGGTGGGCGACGGAGACGATCCCCGTCTCCTCGCTCACCACGATCACCAGCGCGTCGGTCTCTTCGGAGAGGCCGAGCGCGGCGCGGTGGCGCGTGCCGAGCGTGCGGTCGGTCACCGGGAACTGGGTGAGCGGGAGGATCACGCCGGCGGCCACGATCTCGTCGCCGCGCACCACGGCGGCGCCGTCGTGGAGGAGCGAGTAGGGAGTGAAGATGTTCTGCAGCAGCGGCGCCGAGACGCGGGCCTGCAGCGGCGTCCCCGTCTCCAGGTACTCGCCCAGGCCGATGTCCTCCTCGATGGCGATGATCGCGCCCACCTTGTCGCGCGACAGGTCCTCCACCGCCTCCACGATCTCGCCGGCCACCTCGCGCCCCTGCATCCCGGTGAAGGCGCGGAAGAGGCGGTTCTGCCCCAGGCTGGCGAGCGCGCTGCGGAGCTCCGGCTGGAAGACGATCAGCGCGGCGATCACGCCGAAGGAGAAGAGGTTGCGGAGCAGGTCCACGATCAGCTCCAGCCCCAGCAGCCGCGAGACCACGTAGACCACCACCAGCAGGAAGAACCCCAGCAGGATCTGGAGGGCCCGCGTCCCCGAGAACACCCGCAGCACGCGGTAGATGACGGCGGCCACGATCAGGATCTCGATCACGTCGCGCCACCCGGGCGCGAGGAACGCGACCCGCTCGATCAGCGCGCCCACGCCGCCCCCGCCCGGAAGATCGCGTCGGCCACGTCGAGCGCCTGCCGCGCCGCGCGCACCTCGTGCACGCGGAAGATGCGCGCGCCCCGCGCCAGCCCCGCCACGCACGCGCCCACCGTCCCCGCGTCGCGCTCCGCCGTGGGCGCGCCGCCGAGCAGCGCGCCCACGAACGCCTTGCGCGACGCCCCCAGCAGCACCGGCCGCCCCAGCCGCTCGCCGAGGACGTCCAGCCGCGCGATCAGCTCCAGGTTCTGCTCCGCCGTCTTGGCGAATCCGATCCCCGGGTCGACCACGATCCGCTCGGCCTCGATCCCGGCCTCGGCCGCACGTCGCAGCGCCGGCTCCAGCTCCGCGGCGACCTCTTCCGCCACGTCGCGGTAGTCCGTCAGCGTCTGCATCGTCTCCGGCGTGCCGCGCATGTGCATCAGCACCAGCCCGGCACCCGACGCGGCGACCGTCGACGCCATCTCGGGGTCGGCGAGGGCGGAGACGTCGTTGATGGCGTCCGCCCCCTCCGCCAGCGCCGCGCGTGCGACCGCGGCCTTGCGGGTGTCGACCGAGACGGCGACGTCGAGCTCCGCACGGATCGCCCGCAGCAGCGGGAGCACGCGCGCCATCTCCTCGTCATCGCCGACCGCTGCCGAGCCTGGGCGGGTGGACTCGCCGCCGACGTCGACCATGTCGGCGCCCTCGTCGACCATCCGCCGCGCCTGCTCGAACGCCGCCGCGGGGTCCGTCCATCGCCCGCCGTCGCTGAAGCTGTCCGGCGTGACGTTCAGGATGCCCACCACCAGCGGGCGCTCCAGGGAGAGCGTCCGCCCGCGGATGCGCCAGGTGGCCGGATGGACGGCAGTCAGCGGCAAGGTGCGGCAGCGCGTGAGGGTCAGGCTCCGAAACCGCGGGCCCGGTGGGGGACATGCGATTGAAGTCGCGCCTCCGACGGCACGCAGCCCGCCTGCGCGGACGTCCACGGCACGAGGTCCATCCCCCAATGGCGAAGTGGCGAAACTACCGTCCGCACGGTAGTTCCGCCACTCGACACGCTCCGTCTTGCACTCGTTTCCTGGGCACTGGGCACCAGGCACCGGGCACTGCCGTTCCTACGCCAGCCTGGGCTTCAGCTCCACGCTCCCGCTCGGCGCGCGCTCCTTGGCGGCGGCCGGGATCGGCTCGGGGATCTCGGGCGGGGGCGGCACCGGCTGCGCCAGCCGGAAGGGCGGCAGCTCCTTGCCCTCCGACAGCATCTCCAGCTCCTCGCGGCTCAGCGTCTCGCGCTCCAGCAGCGCGGCGGCCAGCGCGTGCAGCACCGCCAGGTTGTCGGTCAGCACCACCCGGGCGCGCTCGTACGCCTCGCTGACGATGCGCGACACCTCGGCGTCCACCGTCTGCGCGGTGCTCTCGCTCATCCCGCGGCGGGTGCCCAGGTCGCGCCCCAGGAAGACCTCGGTCTCGTTCTCGCCCACCAGGAT
>DASYJZ010000463.1:0-3926 GCA_035995965.1 Longimicrobium sp.
GTCCGCTCGTAGCCGTCACATGGATCGAAACCAGCCGAATGACCGATATCCATGCCACAGACTGGCCGCCGCGCTCGGCCGCCGACTTCCCCCGCCTCGCCAACCTCCCGGCTTACGTCTTCGCGCAGGTGAACGCCGAGAAGCAGGAGCGCATCGCCGCCGGCGAGGACGTGATCGACCTGGGGATGGGGAACCCCGACCTGGGCACTCCCCGGCACATCGTCGACGAGCTGGTGGCCGCCGCCGCCGAGGCCAGGCACCACCGCTACAGCGCCTCGCGCGGCATCCACGGGCTGCGCGGCGCCATGGCCGACCACTACCGCGACCGCTACGGGGTGGCGCTCGACCCGGAGAGCCAGGTGGTGGTCACCATCGGCGCCAAGGAGGGGATCGCGCACCTGATGCTGGCGATCCTGGACCAGGGCGACACGGTGATCGTCCCCTCGCCCGCGTACCCCATCCACTACTACTCGGTGGTGTTCGCCGGGGGGCACGTGCACTCCATCCCCCTGGTGGGCGACGAGGACGGCTACGTGGTGGGCGACGCCCTGCTGTCGGCCGTCGAGGCGGCGTGCGCCTCCACCTGGCCGCGGCCCAGGGCGCTGGTGCTCTCCTTCCCCAACAACCCCACCACCCTCAGCGCGACCCCGGAGCTCCTGGAGCGGGCGGTGGCGCTCTGCCGGCGCGAGCGGCTGCTGCTGATCCACGACTTCGCCTACGCCGACTTCTCCTTCGGCGGCGAGCCGCCCAGCGTACTGCAGGTGCCCGGCGCGGCGGAGGTGGCGGTCGAGTTCTTCTCCATGTCGAAGAGCTACTGCATGGCGGGGTGGCGGGTGGGCTTCTGCGTGGGGAACGCCGCCATGGTGCAGGCGCTCACCAGGATCAAGAGCTACCTGGACTACGGCATCTTCCAGCCCATCCAGATCGCCGCGGCCCACGCCCTGAGGAGCGGCCAGGAGTGCGTGGGCGAGACGCGCGAGGTGTACCGCCGCCGCGCCGAGGCGCTGACGGCCGCGCTGCACGCCGCCGGCTGGCCCGTGCCCCCTCCGCGCGCCACCATGTTCGTGTGGGCGCCGATCCCCGGCGAGTTCGTGGGTATGGGGTCGATGGGGTTCGCGCGCTACCTGCTGCGCGAGGCGGGGGTCGTGGTCTCGCCCGGCGTCGGCTTCGGCAGGGAGGGGGAGGGCCACGTGCGCTTCGCCCTGATCGAACCCGAGGGCCGCCTGCGCGAGGCCGGCGAGCGCATCGCCCGCGCGCTGCGACGCCGGGCGGCGTGAACCGGCGGCGAGCCGGCGCGTATGCGGCAGATTACTGCGCCGAACCCGCGGATGCGAACGCCCGCGACATGGACTGTCTACGGTGCCGCGTAAGATGCTGCGCCTGAACGCGATGACGGCGTGAAACACCTGGCGCACCCGGGATTTCGCAAAGACTCCATCGCTCGTCTCTCGCCACGATTCGCGTTTCACCCCGCCCGGCGCCCCACGGTCGCGCAGCCCCGGAGATGCGGCCGAGGCGCGCTCGAACGGCGAACCGTGGCGCTCCGGGCGTGATCCCGCGGCTGACGCGCGAGCGCTCGCGAATGGCCCCAGGTGCGCGAATCCCGCACTGATCCCTTGACGCGTGAGGGTCTATACAAGAGATTCATCGCGTCAGGGTTGCTATCTGCGCGTGCAGCAGCCCCGCAGGCCTTCCTTCGGCCCCCACCTGGCCCCGGCCGCGACATCCCGCCAATACGGGCACGTCGTTCCAGTCTTCGTCCGATCGCAACCCTCGGCATTTCCTTCAGGAGCAGGACCCATGCGCCTCATCCGCCGTTCGTCCTCCTTCGCGCGCCTGTCGCTGGCCGTAGCCGCGGCCGTGGCGCTCGCCGCGTGCACCGACGCCAGCTCCGACAACGGCGGGCTGCCGACCGACGCCGGCCAGGGGCTGTACCCCTCGATCTCGGTGTCGTCGAGCCACGGGATCGCCCAGGTGGACCTGGCGCTGCGGCAGGTCCCGGGCGGGCTGCGCTTCGCCAGCTACCAGGGCGAGCTGACCTTCGACCCGCAGCTGCTGACCCTGCAGTCGGCCGACCTCCCCGAGGGGGTGGACGGCGCCGCGAACCAGTCGGCGCCGGGGCACGTGCGCTTCTCCGGCGCGGCGCTCGACGGCACCGTGGGCGCCCCCATGCTGCACCTGCGCTTCGCGGCCCGCGGGGCGCTTACCCGGGAGAGCTTCACGGTCACCTTCGAAGAGGTCACCCGCGACGGCGACTTCGAGGACCTGACCGCCCAGGTGAAGACCGGCGCCCTCCTCTACCAGTCGCACTGACCTCCGCCCGACACCTGCCCGCGCGCGGCCGCCTGGCCGCGCGCAACCCATAGCAGAAACGCACTCCGATGCCTCGCAACTTCAGCAGACTCGTGATGGTCCTGGGCGCCGCGCTCCTCGCGGGCGCCCCCGCGCTGCATGCGCAGGCCGGCCAGCCGGTGCGCGGCGACGTGGACGGCGACGGCCGGGTGACGGCCGCCGACGCCCGGATCGTCTCCGACTTCCTGGTGGGGAAGCCGGTGCCCGCCGGTGCGAACGTGCGCGAGCGCGGAGACGTCAACGGCGACGGCCGGGTCACCTCGGTCGACGCGGCGATCATCGCCCGGGCCGCCGCGGGGCGCGACGTGTCGCGCTTCCCGGTGGGCACGCCGGTGGCTGAAGGCGCGGTCGCGATCGTGGAGTGCGCGGCGGACGTGCGCGCCCGCTCGATCTCCTGCGGCGCGCCCGGGACGACGGGCGACGCCCGCGGGAACATCACGGTGGGAGGGCAGAACATCAACGTGAAGCTCACCAACGGGCCCGTGACCGTGACCGACTCGGGCACCTTCGAGTTCACCGTCACGGTGCAGAACCTGCTTCACCAGACGATGGCCGCCGACAGCGAGTCGACGAGCCCGAACGTCAACGGCATCCGCGTCTTCTTCGTCTCCGGCCCCACCACGACCGAAGGGAGCGGGATACTCGAGGTCCACGGGAGCGCCCAGAGCTCGATATTCCTCACCCATACCGCACCCTATTACCAGTATATCGGGGCCGATCTCGGCGCCAACCAGATCCTTACCCCTGGGGATACGTCGTTGCCGCGCCTGTGGAGGATCAAGTACGACCCTGGGGTCAGCAAGTTCAGCTTCATGCTGTTCCTGGACACCTCCGTGCCGTACCCGAAGGGGTGGGTGGACATCTACCCGCCGAACAACCACTACTCGAGCCCCGACTCGGTGTTCGCGGACACGGTGGTGGCCGGGCGCACGCTGCAGCTCGCGGACTCGGTGCGCAACCCCTTCGGCGGCTCCATCCCCGGCGCGCCGGTGACGTGGGAGAACAAGACCAGCAACGGGTTCGCTACCGTGAACCCGTCGACGGGGCTGGTCACCACGACGGCTCTGCTGAACGGCGTGGACTCGGTGACGGCCAAGAGCGGCCCCCGTCACGGCACCGTGGCGATCGTGGTTACGGCGCCTTCGATCGCCAACAGCTTGATCACGGCGCCCGCCAGCATGACCGCCGGCGACTCGGTGCTGGTCAAGGTGCAGGTGAAGGACGGGTTCGGGCGCAACGTGACCACCGGCGGCGACGCGGTGACGCTCACCACCGACCTGGGAACGCTGCGCGGCATCGGTGCCGCGGGGACCACCGGCGTTATCGCCGTCGACAGCGCCAACGGCAGGTACACGGCCTGGCTGAAGAGCACCACCGCCGGCACCGCCACCGTCACCGGCACGCTGAACGGAAACGCGATCGGCGATAATGCGACGGTGGTCATCGGCGCGGGCACGCCGGTGAACATGGTGAAGAGCGCGGGCGACGGGCAGACGGCCACCGCCGGCTCCGCGGTGGCCGTCGCGCCGGCCGTCACCGTCACCGACGGCAGCGGCAACCCGGTCGCCGGCGTC
>DASYJZ010000464.1:0-2183 GCA_035995965.1 Longimicrobium sp.
GAGCAAGCGGGAGAAGGGGTTCTCGATGGGCCGCTTCGATGCCGCGTACCTGTCGAACTTCCCGCACGTGGTGGTGCGGGCACAGGGGAAGGTGGTCGCGTTCGCGACGGTGTGGCCCGCCGCGCCGGGGACGGAGCTGGCGGTGGACCTGCTGCGCTACTCGCGCGAGGCGCCGCCCAACGTGGCGGACTTCGTGTTCGTGGAGCTGATCCTGTGGGGGAAGGCGCAGGGCTATCGCGAGCTGAACCTGGGGATGGCGCCGCTCCCCGAAGCCGGGGACCGGGAGCCGGCGCCGGCCTGGAACCGCCTGGGTGCGCTCGTGTTCCGGCACGGCGAGCACTTCAGCAGCTTCCAGCGGCTGCGGCGCTACAAGGAGAAGTTCGGCGCCACCTGGCGCCTGCGGTACCTCGCCGCCCCCGCCAACCCGCCGCTGCCCCGCGTGGTCGCGGTCATCGCGGGGCTGATCACCGGCTCGACCAGGCGTGGGGCGGGGAAGGAGAGCCGAACCGCGGTCCCGCTCAGGTAGCTCCCGTCCCCCCGGCGTGCAGATGCGACAATCCGCACGATGGGGCACCCGGCGCCCGGGAGCGGTGTACGCAAGCCTCTTCCACGGCTGAGATTTCTGAGGTGAGATGAAGGACAAGGAGCTGCTCCCGGACTCGTTCTACGAGGAGCGCAGGATCACGCCCAGGTGGCGGCAGGGGGTGCTTCCCAACGCCGGGATCTGGCTGGCGGACGGGGGCTACCACGTGGCCGTCTACGGCAGCCAGGCCCAGGACGCCCTGGTGGAACGCGGCGCGCTGCTGGTCGCCAGCCTGGTGTTCGACGGCTCGCACGCCGAGCGTCCCGTGCGCGGCGACGCCACCTTCGACCTGTACCCGGCCGCGCAGCTCGCGAAGCCCCGCTCCCGCCGCGCGCTCGAAACGCTCGGCTGGGCGCCGATCGGCAACTGATGTAGACGCGGATGGCGGGCGATACGGACGCGGGGCCGGGGCTTCGCTCCCGCCGCGCTCACAGTTCCAGATCAGCGGCCCTCTACCGACTGGGGCACTGAAGTCCCTGAACGACGCCGACACAGCCTTGCGCCGCCCGCGGGGCGCGGCTAGAACATCGCCAGATTTCACGCAGGCGAATTCGGGACCCGAGCGGGATAGATCACGATGAGCACCACCAACGGCCCCACGCGGCTGGTCTGGCGCGACGGCGAGCTGATCGACTGGCGCGACGCCACCATCCACGTGATGAGCCACGTGGCGCACTACGGCTCCTGCGTGTTCGAGGGGATCCGCTGCTACGAGACGCCCGACGGCCCCGCCGTCTTCCGCCTGCACGACCACATGCGGCGCCTGGCCGACTCCGCCCGCATCTACCGCATCCCCTTCCGCCACCGGGTCGAGGACCTCTGCGACGCCGCGCTGGAGGTGATCGCGGCCAACGGGGTGCGCCACTGCTACCTGCGCCCGCTCGTCGCGCGCACCGGCGAGCAGATGGGCATCCTGGCCGACGACGAGTTCGTGGAGACCTTCATCGTGGCCTGGATCTGGGGGACGTACCTGGGCGAGGGCGCGCTGGAGAACGGCGTCGATGCGTGCGTGTCGAGTTGGCGGCGGGCGGCGCCCGACACCTTCCCCTCGCTGGGGAAGGCGGGCGGCGCCTACCTGAACTCGCAGCTCGCCAAGATGGAGGCGAAGGAGCTGGGCTTCGCCGAGGCCATCATGCTCGACAGCTACGGCTACGTGGCCGAGGGCACCGGCCAGAACCTGTTCGTGGTGCGCGACGGCGTGCTCTTCACCCCCCCGATCTCCGCCAACATCCTGGCGGGGATCACCCGCGACTGCGTGATCCGCATCGCGGGCGACCTGGGCTACGCGGTGCGCGAGGAGAACCTCCCGCGCGAGTTCCTGTACGTGGCCGACGAGGCGTTCTTCACCGGCACCGCCGCCGAGCTCACCCCGCTGCGCAGCGTGGACCGCGTCCCCGTCGGCCAGGGGAGCCGCGGGCCGGTGACGGAGGAGATCCAGTCGCGCTTCCTGGGCATCGCCCGCGGGGAGCTCCCCGACACCTACGGCTGGCTCACGCACGTCCCGGTGCACGCCTCCGCCGCTGCCTGATCCCGTACCCCGAAAAAGATTGGTCTCACGCAGAGCCGCGGAGCCGCAGAGAGATGACCAAGCATCTCTGCG
>DASYJZ010000465.1:0-5501 GCA_035995965.1 Longimicrobium sp.
CGCTCTGTACCGACCTCATCGCGAGGGAAAGTCTAGATCTAAATTAGATCCCTTGGGTGCCGCAAGCCGTTGGTGACGCGTCCAATCGGCGTAGCGGCACCGCTCGGGATGACGTCTCAAGGGTTGAAGCGGGTGCGCAGACATCCTGCGAACTCGGGATCACGTCATGGCTTGCCATTCGTGTACGGGATGAAGCGGACGTGCATGCGGCCCGGCGCCGATGGCCGTGCGAACAGCGAGTTCGGCAGGAACGGCGCAGGATCGACCGTCCAGGGGGAATAGACCAGCCTGCGGTGGAAGAACTGGTCGCCCACGTGCCGGCGGTACATCTCCCCCTGGCTCGGCGTGAGCGCGCGGCTCGTCCCCGGCTGTGCGAAGCGCGCCTCGCCGCCGGCGTCTTCACGCGGCTCGGGGGTGTGGAAGTGCCACAGCACGCGCTTGAGCGTCGAGTCCGGCCGCAGGAACAGGCTTCCGGAGAGGTAGGGCTGCGAACGGAAGCGCGGCGCGGTGCAGAAGCCCAGCGTGATCGGCCCCTGCTCGCGCTCGATGCGGAAGAAGGTGCGGCTGCCGAAGACGTCGCCGCCGAAGTGCGAGGCCAGCTCGCCGTCCAGCGGCGGATACGTCCACACCGCCGACACCTGCGAGATGTCGGCGTAGACGCCGCGGTTCAGCGTCCCGTAGCCGATCCGCGCGATGGTGCGGGAGAGCACGGCTCGCTGCCATCCCGCCATCCCCCGGCGGCCGAGCCCGACCCGCGGGGCGCCGTAGAAGGAGAGGCCGCGCTGCTGGCCGTCCCTGATGGCGTCGCCCGTGGTCCATCCGTCCGTGGTGCCGTCCGGCCGCTCGGACGGCACCGTGTCGAAACGCATCAGTGCGCCCGACGCCACGTAGCCGGAGGATGCGCGCATCTCCGTCCACATCGAGGCGGAGTCCAGCCCCGTGTCGTACCGCGCCCGCATCCGCTCCCACAGCGCCCGCGCGCGAGGATCGTCGCGCGTGGGGCACGCGTCGCGCTCGCCGCGCGCCACGATCCCGGGGAGAGGCGTCGCGCCGGCGCGCGTGGTGTCGCGCTGCGCGGCGGCGGTCGCGGGGCGCATCGGTCCCGGCGCGGCGGCGAGCAGCAGCGCGAGAAGGCCTGTGAGTCGACGATTCAAGGCGGGTGGGCCGGAGAGCGTCTGGAGGCGGGGATGATGATCGCGACGCGCCGCAGCCCGGGGCGCGTCGGCGCAGGTGGCGTGGGGTTCAGCTCGCCGCGGCCGCGTTCCGCCAGTCGATGCGGTAGCGGCACACCTCGCCGCCGCGGGCGCGGCACTCGTCCTCCACGATGGAGACGCCCTCGGCGCCGCACATCTCCAGCGCGCGCTTGTACCAGCCGATCACCGTCAGGCAGTCGGGCACGCTGAAGGTCTCGGCGTCGCGCGTGGTCATCACCCCCGAGCGCTCGCCGGTCTGCTCGTAGCTGCGCGAGCCGGTCTCGTAGTAGAAGCCGTAGATCTGCGGCGCCTTGCCCAGGAAGACGTGCGGCCGGCCCGGGCTGAGGAACTGCTTGTGGAGCGTGGTGAGGTTCGCGTCGGCCGAGGCGGCGCCGAGCCGCTCGAACACCTCGCTGCGCCCGTCGCCCAGCGTGGCCACGATCGCCGCGTCCAGCCGCTCGCCGAGCTCGAACGGGTACCACTTCACCGTGAGGATGGGCCGGAGCGCCCGCTGGTCCTCGGCCGGGAGGGCGGCGAGCACGCGCTCGACTCCCTCGCGTCCCCAGTGCTGCTCGACGAACGCGAGCCGCGACTTCAGGATGGTGCCCTTGATCTGTTGCATGCGAGGGTCAGGCGAGGGGAGGGCGGATGACGGTAGACGCACCCCCATAATACCTGCGAACCTTCCCGTGCGCGAGGAATTGGAATGTATCCGGCCTCACGGAATGATCTCACCCAGAGAACCAGACGACCGGAGGAAAGAACCGGTGTTCTCTGGTCCTCTGGGTGAAACCTTCTTTTTGGTTTCGCATGCTCACACTGCGGAGATCGTCCGCTCCGCAGACCATGGATGGATTTTCGATCAGCCGAGTCGGGATGGTGATCGTCGCAGCCTGATCGATCCGCGCCTCAGGGCACGCGGTGAATCACGCCGCAGGCGATGCGCGCCCCGGAGTTGCCGGACGGGTCGGTCTTGTTGTCGTCCGGGTCGGCGTGGACCACCAGCGCGGAGCCGTCGCCCTCCAGCAGGTCGCGGATGGTCGCTCCCTCGATGGTCTGGTCGACCTGCGCCACGCCTTCCGCGGCCGCGCCGAGGTTGGCGAGATCGCCCGCGTGCCACCCGGCGGGATTCTGCCGCCCGTGCTGCTTGTTCGTCGGGTTCCAGTGCGGGCCCGCGGACTCGAACGCCGGCGGGTCGCAGCGGCCGACCGTGTGCACGTGGAAGCCGTGGTTCCCCGGCTTGAGCCCCGTGATCTGGGCGTGCACCACCACGCCGCCGACGCTGTCGCGCAACTGCGCGCTGCCCAGCGGCTGCCCCTGCGCGCTGGCGATCTCGGCGGCCGCCGTCGCGACGCTGGTGTCGCCCGGCACCCTCGTGGTGTCGCGCACGGAGTCGCCGGTGATCGCCGCCACCGCCGTGTCGATCGCGGGCGCGGCGGCCGTCTCGCCGGGCTTGTCCCTGCGGCACGCCCCCGCCGCCACCCCAAGGCACAACACCGCCACCACGTTCGCGTGTCGCATCCTCTCCTCCCGTCCCCAGGTCACCGCTGCACCCGCGCGCTAGGACACGCGCTTCGGCCAGCGCAACCAGCGCACGCGAAGAGCGTACCTGCCGGCTGGAGCGCCGGCGACAGAGCGAAGAGATCGATGAGCGGGTGTGATCGCGGCCGGCCTCAGGCAGGGCCGCCACCGTCGTTCTGCCGCCAGCACGGCGCAGTTGACGCCGCCGCCGGCGGGGTCCAGCACGTTCACGGTGATGGTCACGGGCGGGCTGCTGCCCCGCGGGCACCACAGCCCCGGCACGGCACGCTTGCCCGGCGATCCTCCGAACCGGATATTGGCACGGGCTCAATCATTTCCCGCCTGTAGCTCCATCTCCCCAAACATCCCCCCGGAGAACCATGCGCTGTGCCCTTACCTCCACGCTGGCGGCGGCGTTCACGCTGCTCGGCGCCACGGCCGCCACCCCCCAGCACCAGCACGGCGCGAGCGCCAACACGCCGTACCAGTGCGGCCCGCCGCCCCCGCTCACCGCCACCACGGTCCCGCTGTGGCCGGGCGTGGCGGGGACGGTGACGCCCGGCTTCGCCATCACCACGCACGGAAGCCGGCCGGATTCGGTGCGGGCCTATTTCAACCAGGGCCTGGCGTGGATGTACGGCTACAACTTCGGCGAGGCGGTGCTCTCGTTCCGCAAGGCCGCGTTCTTCGATCCGCGGTGCGCCCTGTGCTTCTGGGGAGTGGCCACGGCGCTGGGCGCCAACATCAACGAGCCGACCATCGCGCAGCGCTGGAAGATGGCCGCGGCCCACACGGACACCGCCCTCGCGCTGATCGGCGGTGCGTCGCTGATCGAGCGGGCGCTGATCCAGTCGGCCGCCCTGCGCTTCCTTCCGCTCCCCAGCGACGTCGACAGCATGCCGCCGGCGCGCTTCAAGGCACTTCGGCAGGTGATGGACCAGCGCTATGCCGCCGCGCTCCAGGACATCCGGGTGGAGAGCCCCACGAACCTGACGGTAGGCACGCTGGCCGCCGAGGCGCAGCTGAACCTCCACCCGTGGGACTGGTGGAACAACAACGGCACGGCGAAGTGGCCCGCCACCGACAGCGCCGTGGCGTTCGCCGCCGCGGTGCTGCGGCAGAACCCGCGGCACGTGGGTGCCGCGCACATCTGGATCCACGCGCTCGAGGCCTCGCAGCGGCCGGACAGCGCGTATCCCCAGGCCGTGTTCCTCGACAGCCTGATGCCGGGCTCGGCGCACCTCACCCACATGCCGTCGCACATCTTCCACCGGGTGGGTGAGTACCGGCGCGGGGTGGAGCACAACCAGCGGGCCACCGGCATGGACCTACGGTACCTGAACTTCCGCGGGTGGGAATGGCGCTACCCGATGTACTACGCGCACGACAACGACTTCCTGTGGATCTCGGCCACCCTCGTGGGGATGCGGAACGCCGCCACCACCTCGGCCGATTCGCTGATGAAGATCATGAGCCAGCAGCTGCTGGACTGCTATGGCAACGCCCAGCACTTCCTGACGGCGCCCAACCTGGTGGCCATGCGCTTCGGCGAGTGGGACCGCGTGCTGAGCATCCCATCGCCCTACCTGACGTACAGGGTGGCGTATCCGCGGGGGATCTGGCACTTCACGCGCGGCTGGGCGTTCCTGCGCCAGGGCAAGATCAGCGACGCGGAGGCGAGCCGTGACTCGGTGTACGAAATCGCCAGAGCGGTCGGCGAGGCAGACTCGGTGGTGAACAACTCCGCGCGAGCCCTGCTGCGGATCGCGGCGGGCACCCTCTCCGGCGAGATCTTTGCGGCACAGAGGAACTACGATCAAGCGATCCTCTTGCTGCGCGCGGCCGTGCAGCGGCAGGACGCGCTGAACTACGACGAGCCGCCGCCCTTCTTCTACCCGGCGCGCCACTCGCTGGGCGCGGTCCTGCTGATGCGCGGCACCCCGGCGGACTTGGCGGAGGCGGAGGCGGTGTACCGCACTGACCTGGGCCTGAACGACGGCGCCCGGTTCCCCGTGGACCGCAACCGGCAGAACGGCTGGGCCTATCGGGGGATGTGGAACACCATGCGCGCCATGCACAAGGATCCCACCGAGTGGGAGCGCGCCTTCGCCCGCGTGTGGGAGCCGGGCACCCCCATCCCGCCCGCCTCGCGCTACTGATCCCGGCTGGCCGCTCGTCCGCTTCTACGAACGGCCTACGCTGCAGCGGAGAGCATGGAGGCCACGGAGGAACCGAAGTTCTCCGTGGCCTCCGTTGCTCCGCTGCTTCGGGTTCACCGCCGTCGACCTTGCCCGGATCTACGACGAGGCGTCGGCGCGGGGAAGCACGATGGTGAGATCGAACCCTCGCCCTCGCGGGTTCCGGTAAGCTTCTGTATCCTCCGCAACTCCAGTAGATGTCATCCTGAGGCCGGCCACGCTGCAATCATCGATTACTAAACAACTTGCAGGCCGAAGGATCTATGACCGCGTCAGCACGTGAGTGGGCGAGGTGCACCAACTCTTCGGATTGCTATCAGCCAGGACGCCCCTTGTCGCCGATCGCGATCGCGGAGCCCACGAACGGGATCACGCTCGTGTAGCCGGGCAGCTCGCCGGCGCGGGCCGTAGTGGCGGCGGTCCCCCACTGCGCGATCCCGTTCGGCATCAGCCGGCCGAAATCGTAGCGGCGGCCGCCGAGCTCGAACTCGCGGCACGACACCAGGCTCGCGGAGAAGACGTTCAGCGAGAAGAGCGGCAGGTCCTTCGCCGTGGTCCCCACCGTGGCGCCCGTGACCACCGCCACCCG
>DASYJZ010000466.1:0-5672 GCA_035995965.1 Longimicrobium sp.
CGCCCCGCCCGGTCGCGGGCGGGGGCCAGCACCAGCCGCGACCGGGCGGGGCGTTCGTCGTCGAAGAGGGCGTGGCCCCCGTAATGGACCATCTCGGCGGTTGGGAGCGCGCCCAGCAGGGCCTCGTGGGTGGCGGCCTCGCCCTCCAGCAGCGACGCGCGGGGATAGCGACTCGCCAAGGCGCGGCCCTCGCCTAGCGCGCCTGCGAGCCGGGTGAGGTCCGGGTACGCGTCGCGGTCGAATGCGGGGTCTGCTACGATCAGCACACTGGATGGAACCTGAGTTCGGGCGTACCTGCCCCCCTGTGCGTCCGCGAGCGTGGAGGAAAAGCGGATTACGCGCGTTTGCACCAGGTAGTGCCGGGTGCGTGGATTCCAAAGCGCTGCGAACGGCACGCCCGCGATCTCGCCGTCCGCCACCACCACCAGCGGCATGCCTGCCTCGCCCAGGCGGTCTTCCACGGGCTCCACCAACTCACCGTAGAGTCCCTCCAGCGACGGGCGCGCGGCGTCTTCGTCGCCACCCAGCTCGAGGAGGGCCCGGAGTTGCTCAATCCGGTGCACCAGTGCGTCGCGCTGTACGGTCCTGCGGGTGAAGGACGCCGTCTTTCCCCTGATGGTCCAGATCAGCAGGGTATCGCCGATCAGGGCGTAATCCAGCACCGTTTGACCGGCAGGAGGGGGCAGTCGGCCCGCACGCGCGGTATCGCGTGCGGATGTGTACGAGATCCGCCCCCTCTCCAAGAATCCCAGCGCCTCGTTGGGCCGCCCGGCGCGGATCCGCAGCATCGCCAGCCGGTTGAAGACGCCCGCTCGGGCGTCGAGGAAGATTGCGCGGTCGACGGGCTGGCCGATGTCGCCGCGCTGCTGGTCGAGCAGTTCGAGCGCGCGCAGGAGGTCGCGTTCCGATGCAGAGGTGCTTCCCAGCGCCAGCTGCGCATCTGCGCGCGCGAGCAGGGGCGCGATCATCCGCACGGGCACCGCGAGCTCACGCCACTCCCTTACCGCCGAATCGAGCAGTGCCACGGAGTGGGCCGAGGGCGTGGAGCCGGTGACGGCGGCCCTGGCTTCGCGCAACTCATTGGTGAACCACCGTTTTGCTTTCCCCTGCGGCATCCGTCCCACGGCCCGCTGCGCCGCCATCAGGTCCCGACGTGTCCAGCCACCGCGCCCCGTGCTGCCCAGCAGCCGCGCCCGCAGGGTCAGGCTCTCCGCGAGGTAGAGGGCAATCGCCGTCCGTCCCGCCGCCGCCGCGTCTTCGTCCAGGATGTGCGCGCCGGCCCGTACCCGTCCCTCCCCCACTACGATCTCGGCCTGCTGGTAGAGCGCCGTGTGCAGCCAGGGAGACGCACGGTAGGCGCGAAGGTGACCCAGCCCGCGGTGGAGCCGCGTGTATGCCGCTAGTGGGTCTCCAAGCTGGTACTTGGCCACTCCCGAGAAGACCTGCACGATACCCAGGTGCTCGGGCTCTCCCGCCCGTTCGAAGAACCGCGCCGCCTCGTCATACTCGTCCACGGCGCTCGCGGGTCGCGCGCTGCGCAGCAGAATCGTCCCCAAGATCCAGTGCGCCCGCCCGGCCAGCGCCGGATAGCGGATGCTGTCGATGCGGGACAGCGCCTCGCGCGCGAGCACCTCCCCCCGGGCGAGATTGCGATAGGCTTGGGTCGAGCTGTGGAACACCGACGCCCACTGGTAGAGCGGCGTACCGCGCCCGGCCAAGGGGAGAACCCGGTCGAACAGAGTGTCGGCGGTCTCGTAGTCGGCGTCGCGGAACGCATGACGGGCGCGTGCGTACGCCTGGTGTGCCTGGGCCAGGCGACGGGTCTCGGCCTGGTTGCGCGAGTGGCCGCGGATCACCCAGACCTGGTCGGACAGCGAGGCGTCGCCGCCCCTGCGCACCAGGAGATCGCCAAGGGTGGCGGCCAGCTTCAGCCGGTCATGCGCCTGTTGCACGGCTCCTCGGTCCACCGCCTCTCCCCATTGCGCGAGAAGTTCGTCCCACCCCAGCAACTGCGCGACCTGTGGCGCGCTCCGCTCCGCGAACCGCATGACCTCGTCGGCGCCGGCCGTAGACGCGGGGCGCGGCGGGGCGTGTGCTCGCGTGATCGCCGCCATCCGCTCTCGCGCCTCGCCCGCCCATTCGGAACGCGCGTCGAGCGCGAGATACTCTCGCCATGCGGCAACCGCCTGATTATCCAGCCGCAGCCACTCAAGGGAGAGCGCCAGGTTGAAACGGGCCGGCCGGCTCCGCGCATCGCTCCCGACCGCGGCATCCGCCGCCGTCAGCGCTTCCAGCAGGTCGCGCGGATCCTGCGTCCGCTCGGCTTGGACTAGGTACGCGCCCGAGAGGTCCGCTAGCACGGCGGCGGAGTTCGGGCTAAGACGCGAAGCGCGCTCAAGAGAACTGATGGCCGCGCGCACGCGTTTTCCTGACGAATCGGCCCAGAGCAGATCCATCATCGCGGTAGTGTGCAGCGCGACAGGGTCGGCGGTGACACGGATTCTGGCGCTGGCGAGACGGTACGGCGCGGAAATGCGAGGAGTGCACCGAGCAGAAGGGATCGTGGAGCCGGGCTGGAAAAACTCGGTGCAACGCTGGTACCGTGGCGTAACGGTCAAGCGTGCAGCCGTCACGCGGTCGGGGGCTTGCACCGCGATGTCCTGGAGGGGGTCAGCGGGAACGAGGATGGTGCCGCCCACGACGACGGCCGCAGCGAGGGTGGACGCAATGCGGCCGGGTGACCCCCAGCGCGGTTTGACTGTCGCGGAAGCGGTCATGACTGGGAGAGGGTGGGAGCGCAACGCGCGTTCGCGTCGGATGCCGCCGCACAGGGGAATGGCGGGTTCGAGCCCTGGTGAACGAAGTGTGGTGCGGGCGAGAGTTGCAGACAAGCGTTCCCGCGACGTCAAAAGTACCTCAGTCGTAGCAAACCCCGTAGCAAATAATGGGTTGAGCAGCCGCTCGGTTGGACCCTCCACGGTATATGGCGCAATCGCCACTCTGCGAGTTGTCGCAGCCACGCCTGAATCTTTGCCGTTTTGGGTACGCCAGCACGACCCGGTGAACGGGGCTGGCTACAAGAACACCAAGTACCTGACGAAGGTGGTGTTTATGCCCGAGCGCAACGGCGGCTACTGGAGTGACAAAGGGTACGAATGGTATGGGGGAACGTGAGTATCAGCGGCTACCGCAGCGGCCGAGCGACGAGCAGAATGGCACAGTCGAACGAAGTCGTGGTGCGGGTCGGAGCGAGCGGGTTCGCGCGGAGTGTTGGCCACAGCAATGGCGGCGGAGCACCCCGCCCCGCCGCCACGGTGCGCGCGTAGCTCAGAGCGGCGTCAGTAGCACCCGGCGTTGTTGTACGTCGTGCAGCCGGCGTCGCCAGTGTAGCTCACGCAGCCGGTGCAGCTGTAGGGGCTGGTCGGAACCGAGCCGCCGTGGCACTCGTCGCCGGTCTGGCAGTTGGCGGTGTACTCGCAGCCGGTGATCGTCTGGATGTTCATCGCCCCGCGGACGGTGCCCCTGGGCGTCGGCGGCAGCCCATCGACCTGGAACGAGTCCACCCGCAGGTTCTCGACGCTCAGCTTCAGCTTCTGCATGGTTCCTCCCTGGAGTCGGAGAGTGGCGCGCACACTCGCGGAGTGCGATGTGCGGGACGGCCCGCGCCGGCCCTTCGCCGGCCGAGCCCACACGGCAGCGATCGACAAGCGCCGCCTCGGGTAGGTATGAACCGGTGAGATCCCCGGGTCTGTAGCACTTGCTCATGTGCAAGGGTCACGAGCGAACCTGCCCGGCTGCGCTTCGAGCGGGTGGTCATGCAATGGGATGGGACCGAATCCACCGGCTGCGGAGGTGGGAATGCCGCAAGAAACGCCCGTGGGAGGGGCTCGCCAATGGGGGGTGGCGGCGTCCAACCCTATTAGGAACAGGCGGAATTCGCAAGGCTACCGCTCCAGCGCGCGAACACGTGATACCGATTTCCCCAATCGATGGTGCGAAGAGACGTCATCCCGAAGGCGCCGCCGCTCTGTACCCGAACCCACGCTGGACCTGGCGGCGCCGAGGGATCTAAAGCCTGTCGAGGCGACGAAACGGCGTCATCGCGGCGGAAAGTCTAGATCCCTCGGGTGCCGCCCAAGCGTTGGTGACGCGTCTAATTCGGCGCGGCGGCACCGCTCGGGATGACATCTCAAGGGGGTGGAGCCGATGCACAGATATTCTGTGAAACCGGTATTACTTTTGTGGCCGATCGCAGGCTCGCGGGGTGAGTGGGAAGAGTGACGCATTGGCGGGGCGACACGCTCGAGTCCGCA
This sequence comes from Longimicrobium sp., assembly GCA_035995965.1. GTDB lineage: Bacteria > Gemmatimonadota > Gemmatimonadetes > Longimicrobiales > Longimicrobiaceae > Longimicrobium. Next base: position 4,314 of record DASYJZ010000466.1, read on the forward strand.
AAGGCGGCCGCATTCGGCCGGCCACGCCTTCTACCCGACCGCCGACGGCGTCTGACTGACTGGCCACGTACCGCCTTGGCTACCTGTCGCGCTGGCCCGGCTCAGGCAGGATCTCGACGTACCCGTCCGTTCCATGCACGCGGATCCGCTGGCCATCCCCGATCAGCCGGGTGGCATGCTCCACTCCCACGACGGCCGGCAAGCCGTACTCCCGTGCGATCACCGCGCCATGGGTCATCAGGCCGCCCACCTCCGTCACCAGGCCCTTGATCGCGACGAACAGGGGCGTCCAGCTGGGGTCAGTGTAGGCGGTGACCAGAATGTCACCCGGTTCGAGATCCGCCTTCGCCATGTCCAGGATGACGCGGGCCCGCCCCTCGATGGTCCCGGCGGAAACCGGCAGGCCGACCAGCGTGCCGGCCGGCAGGTCGTCGCGTCGATACGCCCCGGCGATGGCCTCGCCATCCGACGTGAGCACCCGGGGTGGCGTGAGCGCCTGATACGACCGGAACGCGTCCCTGCGCTGGCGGATGAGCTGCTCATCCACCTGGTTCGTGCGTACGACGTCCTGGATCTCCTGGAACCTGAGGTAGAAGATGTCTTCCTTCTCACGAAGCACGCGGGCCTGCACGAGGCGATCGGCTTCTTCCAGCAAGGCCTGCTTGTAAACGAAGTAGCGGCTGACCATGTCGTACTTCGGATATTCCCGGTACCCGGCAAAGGTCCGGACCCGGTCGATCATCCGCTTGACCTCTTCGGCCTTCGCTTCCCCGTCCGGCAAGGCCCGCAAGCGCTCCAGCAGCTCCTGCTCCTTCTTCCAGGCCTCCTGCCGCCCCTGCTCGAAGCGCCGAGCGCCGGCGCCCGGCTCGAAGTTCCTGATGTTGCCGAGGATCGTGGGCAGGAGCATGATGGGGCCTTCGCTCCACCGCGGCCTCGTGATGTCGATCTCGCCGACCCCTCGCATGCCGTACTTGTCGAGCCAGGCCGCGATGGCGTCTCGCGCTTCCCGCCCGCCCGCGAGCCTGGGTAGCTCGTCGAGAAAGTCGTCGTTCTCGACCTGCTGCAGAAAAGCGATCACGTCCGGATGCGGGCGAATCACGTCCGCGACGTCCAGGAGCGCCAGCCCCATCTCCGACGTGACGTTGTTGGGGACGGACTGCGCGAGCGTGTCGGCCGCGTTCTTCTCACCCAGCCACAACTCCAGCTTGTCGTTGAGCCACCAGGCAGCCTCCATCCCCGCCATGATCACCTGAAGGCTTCGAGGATCGAGCCGGACGCGCTTCCGCTCCTGGAGGTCCGCGAGGATGAAATCGAACAGCGCCGGGCCGGACTGCGTCCGGATCTCGCGCGTCAGGGCGG
>DASYJZ010000467.1:0-1698 GCA_035995965.1 Longimicrobium sp.
CGACGATCACCCCTGAGGAAGCGAAACGGCTCGGCCAGTCGACACCACGCGGGGCGCTGGTGGTGCGGATCTTCGAGAGCTCACCCGCCGCGGCGGCAGGGCTGAAGACGGGAGACATCATTACCGCCGTCTCGTCGCGTCCCGTGGACTCGCGGGAAGCGTTCTCCACGGCCATCGCCACGCTGGCGCCCGGCCAGACGGTGCAGCTCACCGTGGCGCGGGGCGGCTCGTCCCGCACGGTCTCACTGCGTGCCTCCGAGGCTCCGGCGAACCTCGGGCTGAACATCCTGGAGCAGGTGGCTGGGCTGCGCGTAGCGGATGAGCGGCGGTCCGTGGTGATCGATGAGGTGCTGCGCGGCACCCGTGCGGATGAGATCGGGCTGGCGCAGGGTGACGTGATCGTCGGGATCAACGGTGGGGAGATCCACTCCGCGGTGGAGCTGAACAACGAGATCGTGCGGTCGGCCGAGCGGTCGTCGATCGTCTTGTCTGTCGCCCGCGGGCGGTACGTCTACAACCTGACGTTCCCGATGGGACTCTAGAACAGCGCCAGTTGCATCATCACCGGGGCCTGCACGGGCGGAGGCGCCGCGGGCTGGACGAGCTCGCTCTTCCTGCGTCCGAGGAGCATGAACAGGTGGCGGCGGATCCACTCCTGCGATTCGCGGTGATAGCGAAACTTGCGTTCGGCCTGGTGGAAGCGCCGGTTGTGGCTCCCGCCGAGGACGTGGTGCAGGTACTCGTGGTAGATCACCGACTGGATGAAGAACGCCGGGACGTGGGGCTCATTCAGGAGGGGATGGATGCGGATCTCGGTGGTGTGGTGGTTATACGAGCCGAGACGGATGGACCGGCGCTTCTTGCGCGCGATCTGCTGACCCCAGAGGACGGGCAGGGGCGGATATTTGAAGAAATAGGTCCGATGCACCTCGCCGGCGAGCGATTCGAGGTGGTGATGGGAATCGACCAGGAGCGGGATGCAGGTGGCGCGCGGCCGCGGGGGCATCGGCCGCCATTATGAAGGATCGGCGGGCGATTACGCGAGGCTTATTGGTAGTGGCAGCGCGGGTTAACCCGCGCCGCCTTTGACCTTCTCCATCACCTGCGCCACGTTGGCCATCGCCGCCGTCGAAATGAGCGTGCTGCCGGCGGTGATGATCTCGTCGCTCTTCTTCATGCCGAGCCAGACGCCGACGCCGACACCGAGCGCGACCGCTGCGATCGGGAAGGCGCGGATGTGATCGCGCCAGGCCTCGGGCAGCAGGTTCTCGACCTCGTCGAACAGCGCTTCCGGACCCTGCTCGGCCACACGCTGACCGAGGGCTGCTGCCTTTTCGCGAATCGGATCGTCTTCGTAGTCCATACCTGCCGCCGAACGTTCGTGCTCGTGATGCTGATCAGTGGGCATCGCGTGACTCCTCCGCTAGGCGTCGTCGCGCCGCAGCAGCAGCCCGACCAGAAAGCCGACGCCGACCGAGATCAGCAGCGCCTTCCCGGGATTCGACTTCACATACGTGCGGACCTGATCGGTGATCGCGCCCATATCGACGTCATCGACCTTCTCCCGCACCGCGTTGTACCCGTCGCGAACCTTCTCCGACGCGGCTCCATACTTTTCACCGACATACTCCCGCGCGCGGCTGAAACGTCCCGAAGCATCTTCTGCCGTTTCACCCGTACCACCCGCGGTGGCTCCAG
>DASYJZ010000468.1:0-6566 GCA_035995965.1 Longimicrobium sp.
GCAGGGCCAGGGCGGCCGCGCTGTCACCGGCGGCGAGCGCGGCGTGGTAGCCGTGCACCGCCGCCGCGACCGCCACGGAATCGCCGGCTGCGGGGCGGGGATGGGCGTGCGGCTGAGCCTGCGCCCGCAGCGCCGCCGGAGCGAACAGGACGCAGGCGGCGGCGAGCAGGCGCAGTCGGCGGGCGGTAGGGCTGGACGGTGTCGTCATCGGGTGACCATGGGTGGGATGGAGGGTTGAACGAGCGGGCCGCCTCAGAGCGACACGCGCCGGAGAAGCTGTGCATTCAACGCCACGATCACGGTGCTGAGCGACATCAGCACCGCGCCCACGGCGGGCGAGAGAACGATCCCCCGGGGGGCGAGCACGCCGGCCGCCAGGGGGATGGCGACCACGTTGTAGCCGGTCGCCCACCACAGGTTCTGAATCATCTTGCGATAGGTCGCCTTCGACAGCGTGATGATGCGTGGCATGTCGCGCGGATCGCTGCGCACCAGCACCACGTCGCCCGCCTCCACCGCCACGTCGGTCCCGGCGCCGATGGCGATGCCGACGTCGGCCGTGACCAGCGCGGGGGCGTCGTTCACCCCGTCGCCGACCATCGCCACGCGCTTGCCCTGGCGCTGGAGCTCCTGGATCTTCGCGGCCTTCTGCTCGGGGAGCACCTCGGCGAACACGGTGTCGATCCCCAGCTCGCGGGCGACGGCCTCGGCCACGGACCGCGCGTCGCCGGTCATCATCACCACCTCCACGCCGAGGTCGTGCAGCCGGCGCACGGCGTCGTGCGACTCTGGCCGGATGGCGTCCGCGATGGCGAAGACGGCGCGCACGTGGCCGTCCTCGACCAGGTAGATGGAGGCCTGTCCCCGCGATCCCGCGCGCTCGGCGGCCGCGCGCAGCTCCGGCGGCGGGTCGACATTCAGCGCTAGCAGCAGGTTTGGCCCGCCGAGATGCAGTTCGCGGCCGTCCAGCCGCGCGCGGACGCCCTGCCCGGGAATGGCCTGGAAGTCGGCCACGGCGGGGAGAGAGAGCCGCTTCTCCGCCGCGCTCTTCACGATCCCCTGCGCCACCGGGTGCTCGGAGTCGCGCTCGACGGCCGCGGCGGCGGCGAGGGCCTCGTCCGGCGAGATCCCATCGTCCACGGCGAGGTCGACGACGCGGAACTCGCCCAGGGTGAGCGTCCCTGTCTTGTCGAAGACCACCGCGTTCACCCTGCGGGCCTCCTCCAGCCCGCGGCGGTTCCTCACCAGCAGCCCGTTGCGCGCGCCGAGCGTGGTCGAGATGGCGATCACCAGCGGGATCGCGAGCCCCAGCGCGTGCGGGCAGGCGATCACCAGCGTGGTCACCACCCGCTCGATGGCGTAGGCCGGCTCTGCGTGGAGCGCGAGCCAGGCGACGAGCGTGACGGCGGCGGCGGCGAGCGCCACGATCGTCAGCACGAACGCGGCGCGGTCGGCCAGGTCCTGCGCCCGCGATTTCGAGGTCTGCGCCTCCTCCACCAGCCGCATGATCCCTGCGAGGGTCGTGCGCTCGCCGGTGCCGGTCACCTCCACGCGCAGGGAGCCGGAGCCGTTGATGGTGCCGGCGATCACCCGCTCGCCCTCGCGCTTCTCCACCGGGCGCGACTCGCCGGTGATCATCGACTCGTTCACCTGGCTGGTGCCGCTCTTCACCACGCCGTCCGCCGGGATGCCCGCGCCGGGACGGACCAGGACGAGGTCGCCATCGCGGAGCTGGTCGATCGGCACCTCCTCGGTCGCCTCGCCGCGAAGCCGGAGGGCGGTCGCGGGCAGCAGCTTCGCCAGCTCCCGGAGCGCGCCCTGTGCCTGCTGGATCGAGCGCATCTCCACCCAGTGGCCCAGCACCATGATGGTGACGAGCGTCGCCAGCTCCTCCCACAGCGGCATCCCGGGGAAGCCCAGCGTCACGGCCAGGCTGAACCCGAATGCCACGCTGATGGCGAGCGCGATCAGCGTCATCATCCCCGGAGGCCGGTCCTTCAGCTCCTGCAGCGCGCCCCGCAGGAAGACGACGCCGCCGTAGAGGAAGACCGCCGTCCCGAACACCGGCGGGATCCACTGCGAGCCGGGAAATGCCGGCGCGTGCCAGCCGGTGAGGGACATCAGCATGTGCCCCCACACCACCGTCGGGATCGTCAGCGCCAGCGTCAGCCAGAACTTGCGCCGGAACATCTCCACGCTGTGCCCGGCATGCTGGTCGTGCCCGCCGTGGCCTGCGTGTGCATCGTGGCGGGTGCCAGGGGGATGGGCGTGATGTGCGTGCGCCGAAGCCCCTTCGTCCGTGGAGGCGGCCGGAAGCTCCCCGGGGCCGGCCGCGAGCTCAGGGTGCTCGGGATAGCCGGGCTCGACGGGCGGCTCCGGCGCATGGTCGTGGTGGTGCTGGTGCGGCTCGCGGTCCATCCGGCCCTGTCCTCTCCAGTTACGCCGACGTACCCAGCAGGGCACGACACGCCTCCTCGCAGCGCCGGCACGACTCCGCGCAGACCCGGCAATGCTCGTGGTGCCCCGCGTGCTTCTCGCATTCGGCAGCGCAGAGCCGGCACGCCTCCATGCACGCGCGGAGCTGCGCCTGGATCAGCCCCGCGTCCGACTCGGAGATCCGGGAGAGAATGCGGCCAGTCGCGTCGCAGACGTCGGCACAGTCCAGGTTGAGCCGGATGCAGCGCCGCAGCGCCGCGGCCGTCGCCTCGCCCAGGCATGCGTCCGCGCAGGTGGTGCAGCTCTGCAGGCACTCGAAGCAGGCATCGATGCACGCTGCGAGCGCGCCGGGGTCCATCTGCGACGGACGGGGATGGGTACCCAGCATCTCCCGAGTCGGCATGGCGGCGTCTCCTTGAAGATGATTACATGCTGCCCGGCGGGGCCGTCGCCACCAGGACGGCGGTGACGAGCAGCACCGCGATGCCCACCGCGAGCTCCACGCCCGCCGAGCGCCGCAACCGCGCGACTCCGACCTCCTGGCCCAGCGCGGGCCGCACCCGCTTCCAGTTGTAGGCGCCGGTGGCGAACACGGCGCCGAGCAGGGCCAGCTTCACCAGGAGCGTGCGCCCGTAGACGCTCTGCCACAGCGCTGCAATCCCATCGAGCTGCATCGCGGCCGCGAACACGCCGGTGGCCGCCAGCACCGCGGCCGAGGCGAGCGCCACCGGTGAGAACGCCTCCACCAGCTCGGCGACGCCCCGCGCTCGCCCTTCGCCAGTCGCCGCGGCGGCCGGGATTCCGGCGACCAGCAGCACGAACAGGCTCCCCAGCCAAGCCCCCGCTGAGAGCACGTGTATGGCGTCGGCGAGCACCGGCAGCGGTGCGAGCATCGTCGCCGCTGCCGCGTGCCCCGATAGCGCGGACGCGAGCGCCAGTGCCACTGCCGCCGCGGCCGCCAGCATCCATCCCGTGCGCGCGCTGGCGGGGTGGTGTGTCTGCCGATGCGGCCTGGACCCACCAGATGGAACCCCGGGCGCCGCGGCGGACAGGACCGTCGTTTCAGGTGACGGCGCCGAAGCCGCTCTCACACCGCCGTGAATGGCTCGTCGAAGGGAGCGGAACGCAAGCAGCGCGAGCACGACGGCGCCGGCCTGGAGCAGCCACGCCCATCCCCACAGCGTGTGTGTCACCATCATCCCGACGAGTGACGGGTCGAGCGCATCTTCGGCCCCGTGGAGCGCGTAAGACTGCGCGACGAGGCGCAGGACGGCGGCGAGCGCGAGCACACCCGCGGCGATGAGCCCCGTCCGCGCCGCGCCGGCCTCCGACGTACTTCGAAGGATCGCCGCATCCACGCCTTCCTCGACGTGAACGCGCGGGAGCACCGCCCAGCGGAAGGCGACCGCGCCGACCACCACCAGCAGCGCCGCGAAGCTGAGCCACCGGACCGCGACATAGAGTGGCGAGCCCACCCCGAAGCCCTCTTCGTCCTCCACCGAGGCCGCGGAGTGATGCGAGGCAGGCGGCGGCGCCTGTCCCGGAGCCGTGGGACCCACCGGCACCGCTGCGCGTGGCGGCGCGAGGCCGGCCGCCCCCGGCGCGATCACGAAAGCGAAGTGACCGCGCACCGGGTGCCCGTCGGGGCCCGCAACCTGGTAGGTGACGCGGTACTCGCCCGGCGCCAGCGCGCCGCGGATCGGCACGACCAGCACGTTGGCGGAGTCCGGCGCCAGCGTGAGCGCGCCCAACTCCACCGCGGTGCTGTCGGGTCCGATCAGCTCCAGGCGCGACACGTCAGGGACCACGGCCTCGTTGAACGCCAGGCGCAGCTCGCGCGGCGCCGCGGACAGGTGCGCTCCGTCCGCGGGCGCGGAGTGGCGCAGGTGCCCGTGCGCGAGTGCCCGGGACGGCGCTCCGAGCATGGCTGCAGCCGCCAGCAGCAGGATGACGGCACGGCGGCTGGCGGAGCGTGCCGCCGAGCGTGTCACGGCCGGCCCTCGATCACGCGCCGCACGTCCGGATCGCTCCAGCGCGTACGCAACGCAGGATCCTCGCGGATACGGCGCTGGACGGCCGTGTCGCGGACGAGCGCCTCGCCGAGCTCCAGAAGCTTCGCGGTGCCCGGGTCCGCGGCCGCGTGCGCGGGGCCGGCCTCCATGCTCATCCCCGGCTGCATCCCCGCGTGGTTCATCGCCCCCATGTCGCCGGACGTGGCGGCATGCGCCTGGTGGGCTGCTCCCGCCGGCGCGGCGGAGTGATCCATCCCCTGCATCCCCGCGTGCTCTCCACCCGCGCGCGCCGCTCCGCCCGACATTCCGCCCATCCCCTCGTGGCTCATGCCTCCCATCCCGGCGGCTGTCCGGCCGGCCGCGCTTGGGCGGCTCATTCCCGCCATCCCGGAGTGGTCCATCCCTGCCATCCGCTGATGGTCGGGGTTGGTGCGTGCGCCGGCGCCGTGGCTCATGCCGAGCATCTTCGAGTGGTCCATGCCAGCCATCCCGCCCCCGCTTCGGCTTCCGCCACCCGCAGCGCCATGGCCCATTCCCTCCATGGCCGAGTGATTCATTTCACCCATCGAGGCGCCGCTGCCGGCGCTCGTTGCAGGCATCTGCATTCCCGTGTGGCCTGAATCACCCGCCGCCGCGTGGCTCATGCCCGGCATCGCCGACATCGTGCTGTCCTGCATCCCGCTCATGTCGTGTGCGGCAGGCACCGAAGTGGGAGCAGTATCCTGCGGCGGGCTGGACGATGCCGTTCGCCCGGCCGGAGCCTCCGGCCGGCCGCAGCCGGCCAGCACCACCGCCGCCGCCATGGTGGTTACGAGCTTCGTGTGCATCCTCGCTCTCCTGCTTTGCCGGGCGTCTGCATCAGTGCTTGTGCTCCGGAGTCACGGGCGCGACGGGCTGTCCGCGCCGCAGCTCGGCCAAGCGGCGCTGCACCTCGGGATCGCTCCAGAGACGGTGAAGCTCCGGGTCGGAGTGGACACGGGCCGCGACCTGGGGATCGGAGAGCAGGCGCACGACGAAGTCCACCGCCTGGGCGCTGTCCGCCGCTGCGCCGGACATCGCGCCGTGATCCATCGCCTGCATCCCTCCCGCACCGTGCATCTCCGCCATCATGCGCTGCAGCTCGGGATCGCGAGCCACGCGCTCGCGGATCACGGGGTCCGCCATCATCCGCTCGTGGATCTCCATCATCCGCTGCATGTTCATGGCCCCGGAGCCGTGCTGCATTCCCGGCATCCCGGCACTGTCGTGCTGCATGCCGGCCATCCCGCCGTGCTGCATCCCCGCCATCCCGGCGCTGTCGTGCTGCATCCCCTGCATCCCCGCGTGGTTCATCCCCGGCATCCCGCCGTGCTCCATCCCGGCCATCACCGCCCCGCGCGGCAGCGTGGGCTCGGGGAAGGCGGCCAGGAAGCCGATCACCGGGCCCCCCATGTTGTTGGTGCCCATCATCCCGGCCATCTGCCGCCACTCGTCCACGCTCATCACGAACGAGGTGTCGTCGCGGTAGCGCCGCGCGGCGGTCAGGATCTCCTCCCGCTTCTTCGCCCGCGGCACCCTGGGCGACGCCAGGATGTCGGAGATCACGTCGTGCATCGCGTGCAGGTTGTCGAAGATGATGGCCGCCTCGGGGTAGCGCGCCGTGAACGCCGGCGCGATCGCCGCCGTCATCGGCATCACCCGCGGCATGTGCTCGGGCGCGTTCACCAGCATCTGCCGGAACCGCGTGACCGCTCCCGTCACCCCGGCCTGCCGCTCCTCCTGCGTGCGGCCCGTCATCAGCGGCTCGTACAGACCGACCTGAAGCCAGTGGTATCCCCAGATCAGGCCGTTGAACTTCGGATATCCCTCGCGGAACGCCGTCGAGTAGTACTGCCCCTCCATCAGCTCCATGTTCTTGGGCCGCGAGCTGAACGCGAGGTCGGGGCGCGACTTGTAGTAGCGCACCAGGTTCGCCACCTCGGCGTCCTTCTCGGCCTGCGACAGCCGCTCGTCCGCGAGCACGTCGTAGATCTGCCGGTGCAGCAGGTGCGCCCAGTCGAACATCATCTTGGCTTCAGGAACGAGCTTGGCGTACGCAACCTCGATCGCCGACTCTTCGAGCGGTACGTGCGGCGGACT
>DASYJZ010000469.1:0-11938 GCA_035995965.1 Longimicrobium sp.
CCCGAGACCCAGGTCCGGGTCGCCTGCGCGTGAGAGACCGACGTCGTAGCCCCGGCCATGATGCCGAAGCACACTGCAAATGCCGATACGCGTTTCATGGGCCACCTCTCTGTGCGGGAATGGGACGTGCGCTGCACCACCGGTCCCAAAGCATAGCACAATCCAGACGCGTTCCGCCAGAATTCCTCGGCGGTCCTCGATGCGCTCGACGCCTACGACTCCTGCTCGCATCCGCACGGGCTGGCGTGACTCCGTACCAGGAGGAACGCGAGCGGAGTAGATCCGCGTGCCGTCGGCTCAGACCCGCGTCCGCGCCGCCGCCTTCGGACCCGGCCAGCACAGGCGCGCTGCTCCGCGACACATCCCTCGCTCATGGTTTTGGGCACAGAGCGCGAAAAGGCCCTGCAACGTAAGTCGTTGCAGGGCCACACTTGCCAAACGCCCGCGGTAGGATTCGAACCTACGGCCCCCTGATTAACAGTCGGGCAGTGAAGGAGCCGAGGTACGACAGAACGTCGCATCCACGCGGTGTTTTGGGCATCGGTGTCGTGCCTCGGAGCCTCTATCTGCACAGGTGTAGCGAGTCTACTCACAACACTACTCGCAACATCTACGTCTGCATACCACCCCTGCGGAGAGTTCACCGCTGTACGCTGGTGATGGTAGACTCCGTCTCGAATGCCTCTAGGTTGCTGCGAATTTGGGCGGCTAGCTGCCGAGGACTCACCTGCCCGTATTGTGCGCCCACCTTCCACGCCTGAACATCGAGCGGAGACATCCACGTTTTCTTTCCATTCCATTCGCATTTCCAATAGCCGTTTTCCTCCGTCCATGTAACTCCGGCGTCTTGCATGGCAGAGGACCACGTTCCCGATGCGATGGAGACGCCGAGGAAGACTTCCTGCGCAAGGAGTGTCACCCGCACAGTCATGGGAATGTCCCACAGCGGGATTGGGCGCACCAAGCTGGAGAGATCCGGGTCCCGGAGGAACGTATAGACATCCGTCCTCGTTTCGCTGGACAGGTGTCGTTCGTCTATCTCGACAATCTCTTTCACACACTGCTGGTAGGTGTTCTTCGGATCGTCCGTCGGACGACAGCGGAGTGCGAGTATCGCGACCCCCGGTTCAGGAAAATCGAAGGCGCCACCGCTGCTTTGCGCGCGTTCTACAGCGCTGGTGACCGAATTCCAATGCGCAACATGCGGAAGCAAACTGCCGCCTCTCCGGATCAAACGCAGCGCGAGTTTTGTTCCCTCGCCGAGTCTATCAAGTTGCCGCTGCTCGCGCGCATCGCGAGCAAGTTCAGTGTTTGAGGCGAACCGCTGCTCCTCTTCCCCGAATTCGTCGTGTAGCGCGGAGTGCTCCGGGTCGTCACTTCTTACCGAGTTGATGCTCGCCAACACTTCGTTTGAACCCTCTATTAACGTGGCCTTGATCTCCTCGTTGATCGCTACACTTCCCGGGTGGCCAGCCCGAACTATGGTGAGATCACCACGGGTAAAGCACCGCGTCAGGTCGTTCGCGACCACCCAGAATCGCCCGCCTTGATGAATTTCTCTCATTCGTTCAAACGGAGCGAATCCTTCTAGATCCTGCGGCAATTGATGCGCGGCCCCTGCGAGATACTGCGATCTGACGAGGCAGGGATCGCCCCCGAACAGCAGCCACGCGCATGCATCACCGAACTGTCGAATCACATTGGCTTGGGCGGATAGTGCCGATTCCCGTTGCTTTAGCGCATGGATGTGCCCTTGCCGAATCGAACCCAACTCTGGCTTCCGCCCAACGCGTCTCTCTATCGGTGTTGGATGTACTCTCGCTGCCAGACGACGTTTTCTCAATTGAGTCTGACGACGTTCAACGCGGAGCAACCAAGTCAAGAGCAACTCCTGAGCAAGTTGAAACCGTTCGGAACTCGGTTCAGCCCGTAGCATCTCAATCGCTATGCATCCGCGCTCTGCAATGCGCCGAGTCTCGGCTTCAATAGCGCCCGTGCTCTGGAGGATACTGTTCATGTGGTACCACCTTCGGGAGGGCCTGCGCTGAAGATACTTTACCGAAAGTACACCGAAGCGCGCTTCCCGTCAACTTGGGCAGGTTGCACCGCCTCCAGAAGGTATCCCACACCCGCTTCCGGGAGGGATCGGCGATCAAGGAGTTTGGTGGCACCCTTCGCTACTTCAAACGCTTACTTGCATCGTGCTCTACACGGAGGAACGCAAGTGGCGGTGGAGCGGCGGGAGCAACGTGCTAGGCGACCCGTGCATGAACAGGGAGTACGCCAGCACCTCGTTCGCCACGCAGCGCAAGCGGGCACTGGCGGATCTTGCGAAGCTGGGCGTGCCAGTTGAGTACGTGAATCCCAACGCAGAGGGGGACGCCGCCTAGCCGTCCCTTTCTATTTCCGCCCGCCCCTTCCTCGGCTTGTGGCCTGCCGGGTGTTCGGCCAGCTAAACGCGCACCCGGTGTCCGAGCGCACCTGTTGCATCATCCCCGTAACCGTCTCCGTCGCTCTCTTCGCTCGCGCCGCCACTGTGGCAAAAGCTCCATGATTTCGTCTACGTTTCGCTTCATATCGGCCGGGTCCATCCGGTAGTGACGAATCGACTGTTTGAGAGTGGTGAGAACGGGTGAGTCCGCACTTCCGTAACACGATGCGAGTTCGTGTGAGACAAGGTCAGGCGGATGCAGGATGAGATCATCTTTCCCGCCCCAATCGAATTTTGCGACCTTCCACTTCGTGCTCAGGGCCGGGTTCGCGAGTAGCGCCTTAAATGCTTCCTCAACCCGCGATGAATTCTTGTGCCCCGCCTCAACCAAGTATGCAATTTTGGTATCCTTCCGCCTGTAGCCATCCACCCATTCTTGGAGGAGTTGGATGCAAGCGGTGACCCCAATAGCGTACTCCCCGCCCACTTCAGCGAGGAACGGTGCCGGAGCTATGTCCCGAAAGTCGGCGTAAGGGATCGTCACGGCAAATACAACATCCATCCGTCGGTTAATCAGTCGAGCCAACTCCGGATTAACATCGGAGAACCAGCGCTTAGAAGCGTGGTACTTTCGGTGCCGCACTTCGCGAGGGAATTCGACCTTACCAAGGATGGGAAGCCAATCTTGGCGAAATAGCTTCCACTGGGTGGATGTGGCGACACACGCCGCCACACAAAGAATCGGTGCGTTCTCATGTGTGCCGCTCTCGTCAATAGTCGCTGTCAACATGGGGTGCGTCTCTGTAGAGAAAAGGCCCCGCAACGAAAGCCGTTGCAGGACCTTAACTTAGAACAGCGCCCGCGGTAGGATTCGAACCTACGACCCCCTGATTAACAGTCAGGTGCTCTAACCGGCTGAGCTACACGGGCAATCACCCGCCCCGTCTCCGAAGCGGCCCTGAAAATATCGGTCACCCGCCGATTTGTCAACCGGCCGTTGGCCTCATCTTCCGTGCGATCACGGCGTTAGCTCGCCCCACAGACGCCCACGATTCCGCACTTTGCAAGTGCCTCGCCGCAATCCCGCGGATCCGTCGTGGAGCGGCCGGCCTCCGGCCCCCGCGGGGAACATCTGTCGCGGGAGCGGGTCGTACTCCGCCCTCCCCGCCAATGCTCGATCATTCCTAACTCCTGTGCATGCACGGGGATGGGAACGAATCGTGCCCATGGAGGGCGCGGGTGGGACGCGTCCGCCCGCCGGACGTGCGCGGGAACGCAGGACCGAAGGACGATGAAGCTCACCACCCGTGTCGCGGCGTACGCAGGGGCCGTCGGCGTGCTGACGGGGCTGCTGCTGGGCAGCTCTCGCGCGGCGCTCCGCGACCTTCCACGCGTCTCGGACCTCCGGCCGACGGTCGATCTCGATCCCTTCCGCGGCCTCACGCACGTGGGGATGCTGGTCGCCGCGCGCGAGGCCCGGGCGCGGCTCGATGACGGGCGGCCGTGGGCGGCGTGGAACGCGCTGCGCGACTTCGCGGAGGAGAAGGCGGACGAGCTGCCGCCGCCGGTCGCGCTGCTGGCCGCTCAGTCGGCCGCGGGGTGGGATGGATGGGGGCACGTGCGCCGCCTCCTGGCGGGACGCGCGTGGCTGGCCGACGAGGAGGGCGGCGCCGGGCTGATGCTCCTCGGCCGCGCGGAGGAGGCGAAGGGCGACTGGAACGCCGCCGTCCGCGCGTACCGCCGCTACGCCGCCGTGGCCTCGGGCGCCGAGCGCGGCCTGGCGCACGCACGCCTCGGTGCCGTCCTCCTCCGCGCCGGGCAGGGGCGCGCGGCCGCCGACGCCTTCGCGCGCGCCGCCGCCGATCTGCCGGAGGTGGCCGACTGGATGGCCGCCCTCCGCGCCGATGCGATGGCCGTGGCGAACGACCCGTCAGCGTCTCCGTACTCGCCGGCTGGCTCCTCGGCGGCGCGGGCGGCGGGTGTGCGGGCGGAGGCCCGCCTCCTGGCCACCCGTGGCGACGGGGCCGCCGCTGCCGCGAGGCTGGAGCGCGAAGCCGATGCGCTCTCCGCGGTGGACCCGCAACTCTCCGCCGAGTTGGCCCTGGACGGTGCCCGCCGGCGGGTGGTGAACGGGGAGGCGGGCGAGGCGCGGGCGGCGCTGCGGCGGATCGCGGCGGACGAGCGCGCCGCGCCGGGCGTGCGCGCGAAGGCGGCGGCGCTGCTGGGAGAGCTCCCCGGCGACCGCTCGGCCGACGAGGAGACCGCCCGCGCGGCGGCGTACGAGTCCGCCGGGAAGGCGGGGCTGGCGGCGCGCGCGCTACGGAGCGCCGCGTCGCGTGGGGTGGGCGCGGACGGGCGGGGGCTCCTGCGCATCGCGCGGCTCCTCTTCGACGCGGCGGACTACGACCCGGCGCGGGAGTGGGCGCTGAAGGCCGCGGCGAAGCTGGACGGCGGGCCCGCGGGCGAGGCCGAGCTGATCGGCGCGCGGTCGCTGGTGCGGATGGGGAAGGAAGACGACGGCGTCGCCGCGCTCCGCCGCCTCGCCGAGCGCCGGCCGGGGACGGCGGCCGCCGGGAGCGCCTGGTTCCTGCTCGGCGACGCCGCCTCCGACCGCGACGCGGCGATCGCCCACTACCGCCGCGCGGCCGCCGTGGCGTCGTCTCCCTTCGCGCGCGAGGCGCAGCTCCGCGTCGGCGACCGCTGCCGCAAGGGCGGGGACGACGAGTGCGCCGCACAGGCGTGGGAAGACTATGCCGCGCGCTGGCCGCGGGGCGGCGAGACGGCGGAGACCGCGTACCGCGCCGGGATCCTGCTGGAGGGGATGGGCCGGACGGAGCGCGCCCGCGCCATGTACGCCGCCGCCATCGCCGCCGAGCCGACCGCCTACTACGCCGTGCGCGCCGCGGACCGCCTGGGCGTGGACCCGCTGGCGCAGGCGGTCGCGGGCTCGGCGGGCTGGACCGTCGCCTCGGGAAGCGCGGACGAGGTCGAGGGCGTCCTGCGCCGGCTCCAGGCGCTGGACGACGCCGGCCTGGAGGAGCCGTGGCGGGCGGAGCTCGCGGCGCAGGGCCGGATGCTGGAGAGCCGGCCGTACGCCCTCCTCCTGCTGGGCGAGGGCGTGCGCGACGCGGGGCACGCGGTGGAGGCGATCCGCATCGGGCGGCGGCTGCTGGAGCTGCGCGGCGGGGCGTGGGACGATCGCCTGCTCCGGCTCGTCTTCCCCTTCCCCTACCGCGGCCTGATCGCCGACGAGGCGGCGCGCTCCGGAATCGATCCGTGGCTGCTGGCGGGGCTGGTCCGCCAGGAGTCGTCGTTCGACGCGGACGCGCGCTCGTGGGTCGGCGCGCGGGGGCTGTCGCAGATCATGCCGTCCACCGGGGCGTGGCTGGCGCCGGGGGCGGGGGTGCGCAGCTTCTCGCCGGAGCTGCTCTCGGTCCCCGAGATCAACCTGCGCATGGGCAGCCGCTTCCTGCGCGACCAGCTGCGCCGCTACCACGGCGCGCGCGACCTGGCGCTGGCGGCCTACAACGCCGGCCCCGGCCGCGCCGACCGCTGGAAGCGCGAGCTCGGCTACGGCGGCGACTCCGACGCGTTCCGCGACCGCATCCCCTTCGCCGAGACGCGCGAGTACGTGAAGGTGGTGATCCGCAACGCCGAGGTGTACCGCCGCCTCTACGGCCCCGGGCGCGCGCCCGGGCTGGTCGCGCCGCGCCGGTAGAACGGTCTCGTCCCGGCCGGTTCCGAAACCCGGGCGGCCGAAAGGGTGTAGTTCGTTGACCGCGGCGTCGTTCGCGGGTAGCATTGGCGCGGCGGCGCGCCCGCCGCCGTCTCCAATCGTCCCGACGCTTCGAAGCTGAACCGATGCGACTCCACCGGATCGTCGGCCCTCTCGCCGTGGCGGCGGCGCTCGCCGCGTTTGCCGGGCCGCTCGTGGCGCAGACGCTGCGCGGCTCGCGCGGCAGCGTGGAGCGGATGTACGGCCAGGCGCGGCGCCAGGACCTTACCTTCTACCGCTCCGGCCGCGGCGTCCGCAGCGCCGCCGCCGAGGGCGACCTGGTGCGGCTGCGCGGCAACGACGACTACCGCGTGGCCGGCGTCTCCTACGCCTACGGGCTCCCCACCACGCGCACCTTCGTGCAGCGGCTGGCGCGGCAGTACCGCGACCAGTGCGGCGAGCGGCTGGTGGTGACCAGCGCCACCCGGCCGAAGTCCATGCGGCTCCGCAACTCCGTCACCGAGTCGGTGCACCCCACCGGGATGGCGGTCGACCTGCGCAGGCCGACGCGCGGCAGCTGCCTGCGCTGGCTGCGGCAGACGCTGCTCGACATCGAGGCCGAGGGCGTGGTCGACGCCACCGAGGAGCGCCGTCCGCCGCACTTCCACGTCGCGGTGTTCCCGCGGCAGTACGCCGCGTACGTCGAGGGCCGCACCGGAGCGCGCCACCGCGCCAGCCTCGCCTCGTCCGACGACGAGCGCCCCTCGCGGCGGGCCTCCGGGCGCGCCACCTACCGCGTCCGCCAGGGCGACTCGCTCTGGACCATCGCGCGGCGCCACGGCGTCAGCGTGGCCCGGATCAAGCAGGCGAACGGCCTGCGCTCGTCGCGGCTGGCGGTCGGCCAGACGATCGTGATTCCCGGCGGCTCCTGATCGACCGAGACAGAAAAGACGGGTCTCACGACGAGACGCGGAGCCGCAGAGGAAGAAACGTCTCCTCCGCGGCTCCGCGCCGTTTCGCCGATGACCTCGCGCTGGACGCCGATTCGTCACTCCAGGGGGACGGACATTGCACGTAAGATGATGTGAATCAACCGGATAGGTATTTTCGTCGTGGCACTGTGCTTGCTCCTGTCCCTACCCGCTCCGCGGCTCGCGGAGCCTGGGGACGAGCGGGGGCACGAACAGGAGCGAGCGACGATGAACGGACTGATGCGGGGGCTTCGGGGCGCGGTGCTGCTGGGCGCGGGGGTGGCGGTCACCGGCTGCAGCCAGCTCGGCACGCTCGGCAACGTGCTCGGCGGCGTGATGCAGCCCGGCGCCGGCTCGGGGAGCGCCCAGGTGACGGGGACGGTGCGCTACGTCGACACGCAGCGCCAGATGCTCCAGGTCACCACCCAGAACGGGCAGAACGGGAACGTCTACTTCGACAACCGCACCCAGGTGGTCTACCAGCAGCAGAACTACCCCGTCACGGCCCTGGAGCAGGGCGACGAGGTGACCATGCAGCTGCAGCAGGACCAGCAGGGGAACTACTACACGAACTACATCATGGTCACCCGCAGCGTGACCAACAACGGGGGGTACAACAACACCGGCGGCTACAACAACGGCGGGTACAACAACGGCAGCCAGGTGCAGGCCGAGGGGCGCGTGGGGTGGGTCGACTACCAGCGCGGCCAGTTCTCCCTGGTCACCAACCGCGGCACCTACACGGTGATGATGCCGTACAGCTCCAGCGCGTCTGACACCAACCAGTTCCGCAGCCTGCGCCAGAACTCGTACGTGCGCGTGCAGGGGCAGATGGTGAGCAACAACCAGATCCAGCTCACGCGGTTCTACTGAGGTGCAAGCGCTCGAGCGGACTCAGGGGCGGCTCCCGGCGGGCCGCCCCTTGCCATTCGCATCCACCTGACGCCGATCCCGCTCGCAATTCGATTGAGCTCACGAATCTTATCACACTTATCGACAAGAGGGATAAGCTTCCCCAAAGTCCCCAGGCCCCGTACAGCCTCCTCTTAGGGCCCCACGTTCGGTCGCTTACCGAGCCATAGACAATACCCTTGCGCCGAAACGTGAGCTTACGAATCTTATCGGAGCTCACGATAAGATTGTTCCGGATGCCGATTGAGGAGGACGGATGGATCCGATGCGCAACCCGTACGCTCCTGGCGCCGGTACGTCGCCTCCGGAGCTGGCCGGCAGGGACGGCGTCCTCGCGGAGGCGAACGTGACCCTGGGGCGCATCAGGGCGGGAAAGCCGGCGAAGGGCCAGATGCTCCTGGGACTCCGCGGCGTGGGGAAAACGGTCCTGCTGAACCGCATCGAACGCATGGCCCGCGATCACGGCTACCACGGGCTGCTCGTGGAGGCGCCGGAGGACCGCAGGCTTCCGGAGTTCCTGGTTCCGCCGCTCAGGAAGGTGCTGCTCGAGATCGACAGCGGGGAAAAGGTCCGGTCGGCCGCGCGGGCCGCGATCCGGGCGCTGCGCAACTTCGCCAGTGCATTCAGGGTCGCGGTGGGGGAGATGGAGTTCGGCGTCGAGAAAGCCCGTGGAGTCGCGGACTCCGGGAACATGGAGTCGGATCTCACCGACCTGCTCGTCGCCGTCGCCGAGGCCGCGCGGGAAAGCGACACGGCCGTCGCGCTGCTGATCGACGAAGTCCAGTACCTCCAGCCTGGGGACCTCGCGGCGCTGATCGTGGCGCTCCACCGGATCGGGCAGCGGGAGCTGCCCCTCACGATCTTCGGCGCCGGGCTGCCGCAGCTCGCCGGCCTCGCCGGCGAAGCGAAATCCTATGCCGAGCGCCTCTTCGCGTATCCCGACGTGGGCCCGCTGGGCACAGAGGCCGCGAAAGACGCGTTGCGCGCTCCGGCGCTGCGGAGCGGGGTGGAATACGACGACGATGCCCTGGAGATGATCGTGACGCAGACCCGGGGCTATCCCTATTTCCTGCAGGAGTGGGGCTCGCACGCGTGGCGCGCGGCCCTCGCCGATCACGCTGGGCGATGTGGAGCGCGCTACGGAGCAGGCGCTCGCCCATCTCGACGCCGGGTTCTTCCGGGTGCGGCTGGACCGGCTCAGTCCACGCGAGAAGGAGTACATGCGCGCGATGGCCAGCCTCGGTGCCGGTCCCCACCGCTCGGGCGACATCGCAGGGAGGATGGGCGCGCCCGTGGAGTCCGTCGCTCCCATTCGCCGCAACCTCATCGGCAAGGGGATGCTCTACAGCCCCGCGCACGGTGATACGGCGTTCACCGTGCCGATGTTCGACGAGTTCCTCGTACGGTCGATGCCCAGCTCTCCGTCGCGCGGGAGGTCGCGCCGACAGGAGGGCGCACGATAGAGCTTAGCGATCTTATCGCATCCGGGGATAAGATTCCTCAATTCACCTTTTTGATCTTATCGCAGTTGTGGATAAGATCGAAAAGGCTTACGTACGATTGGAGATGGAATGACCGCTAACGCCGGTACGCCCCCCGTACGCGTCGCCGTGGCGGGTGCCTCGGGGCTGCTCGGGTCCGCGCTGGTGCGGCGGCTCGCCGCCGACGGGCACGCGGTGCTCCGATTGGTGCGCCGCGCCCCGCGGGGGGTGGACGAGGTCCGCTGGGACCCCACGGCGGGAAGGGTGGACGCCGCCGCGCTCGAGGGCGTGGACGCGGTAGTGAACCTGGCCGGCGAGAGCGTGGCCGAGCGCTGGACGCCGGCGCGGAAGGCGCGCATCCGCGAGAGCCGCGCGGGGGCGACGCGGCTGCTGGCGACCACGCTGGCGGGGTTGAAGCGGAAGCCGCGGGTGCTGGTGAACGCCTCCGCCGTCGGCTTCTACGGCGACCGCGGCGAGGAGCGGCTGGACGAGACCAGCCCGCCCGGCGGGGGGTTCCTGGCCGAGGTGGTGCGTGAGTGGGAGGCGGCCGCCGAGCCCGCGTCGGCCGCGGGGATCCGCGTGGTGCTGCCGCGCTTCGGCGTGGTGCTGAGCGCGCGGGGCGGCGCGCTGGCGAAGATGCTCACGCCGTTCCGGCTGGGCGCCGGCGGCACGCTGGGCAGCGGCAGCCAATGGATGAGCTGGATCTCGCTCGACGACGCCGTGGCGCTGATGGAGCTGGCGATCCACGACGAGCACCTCGCCGGCCCGGTGAACGCCGTCGCCGGCGCGGTGACCAACCAGCAGCTCGTGCACACCCTCGGGCACGTGCTGGGCCGGCCGACCATTGTTCCGGTGCCGGCGTTCGCGCTGAAGCTGGCGTTCGGCGAGATGGCCTCGGAGACCATCCTGGCCAGCCAGCGGGCCGAGCCCCGCGTGCTGACGCAGCTCGGCTACAGCTTCATCCACCCCGAGCTGGAAGGTGCCCTCCGTGCCGCGCTCGCCGAAGGCCCGGAGGCGCGATCTGGGTGAGAGACGGTTGAGGAACGGGTGTCGACCCGACGCCCCATCGCGACGGCGCGGCCGGAATGAGCTTAGTAATCTTACTCGCGAGTGGGATAAGCTCGCTAAGGTGCATTGGGACGACTCTTATCCTTCCTTGCGATAAGCTTGCTAAGCTGCGCCTGTTCCCGGTTCCGTTCTTCCCGCGTCACCTGATCCCCAGCCAGCTCGTCCAGCCGGCGTCGTGCGGAGCGGCCATCCGCTCGCGGAGGAGGGCGGCTAGCTCGGCCGGCTCGTCCACCAGGAGGCCGATGCGGGTGATGCCGAGCTTGCGGTTGCCGTAGAGGCCGCGCGCCTCCACCGGCTCCTTCAGCTCGATCATCAGCCGCGGCGCGGCGAAGAGGCTGGCGTGCAGGTACCCGGGCGCCCGGCGGTTCTCCGGCCCCGACCGCACCATCCTGACGCGCTCGATCGCGTCGAAGGGCACCACCGCCTCGTAAAGCGCCCCGATCCTCACCCGCAACCCCTCCCGCTCCACCATCGTCGGTCGCAGCACCGCCGAGCGGCCCAGCCCCATCAGCCAGATCACCCCATAGGCGCTGAGCCCCGTGAGCGCCCACGCCACCGTCGAGCTCCACCGCGCCGCCAGCAGGTGCACCCCCACGGCCTCGATCACGCATGCGAACGACACCGCGCCCACGATCCCGGGGATGCCGCTCTTGAGGTGCTGGGTGAACTCCGTCGCGCCGGGGGCGATACGGGGCCGCGAGCGCCAGGACAGGAACGCGAACCAGAACAGCGTCACCTCGGCGGCGACGGCGTCGGCGACGGCTGGGTAACGGACGATCTCGTGGAGCGCGGCGTGCACGGCCTCGGGGACGTCGCGGCCGGGGTGCGTTCCCGAGCGGAGTAGGCGCCATGCGCGCAGCCCGCCGTAGCCCACCAGCCAGAGCTCCGCCGGCGCGATGAGGAAGCGCGCGGCGTGCAGGAGCTGCCGGTGCTCGGGCGGGAGTACCAGCACCCCTGCCCAAGCGCTGGCGATCACGCAGGGGACCACCGTCAGCCAGGGGAGCTTCCGCGGCCGCACCACCATCAGGTAGAAGGCGGCGGGGATCGTGACCAGCAGGTCGAACGTGATGCCGAACGAGCCCAGCCCGGGCGCCCGTTCGAAGAGCCGCGACGAGGCGAGGACGAAGAGGGTCGCGTAGACGCCGACGGCGATCAGCCCGAATCCGGCAAGGGGGAGCGCCGCGGCGCGACGGGTGCTCATGCTTCTCCCAGGGCTCGAGGCGGGGATGGCGGTGTGCTCGCACCGGCAACCTGCTCCACGCCGTCAAACCGATCCATCCGAAAGATGCTGACAGGCGCGGGGAGATTCCCTACGTCGGAGTGGCGGGAGCCACGTGGTTCAGGGCGTACACCGCACGGC
>DASYJZ010000470.1:0-11754 GCA_035995965.1 Longimicrobium sp.
CGGGTTCGTGGTGCGCCGCCGCCAGCTCCGCTTCGACGCCGCCTACCGCGACCAGGCGGCGCGGCTGGTGACGAGGATCGGCGCGCTCACCGCCCAGCTCGCGCAGCTCGAGCGCGGCGGGCCCGCGCGGCTGCTCCGCAAGCGCGTGCAGGTCACCCGCGGCGGGGTCGTGGGGGCGATGGCGGGCGCCGTGGCCGAGGCCGTCGGCGGCGCGCGGGGGAAGGTGGCGGGGGCGGTGGAGGAGAAGGCGCTGGCGCTCGGCGCCGCCCTGCGCGCCGAGCTCGCCGACGCGCGCGCAGAGCTGCTGCGCTGGCGGCGCGACGCGGGCGCGGTCGAGGTCCGCGAGGGGTGGATCCCGTCTCCCGACGAGGAGAACGTCGGTTCGTGGCAGCCCGTGGCCGACACCCCCGAGGCCGTCGACGAGGTCGTGTACCCGTTGTCGCCCCTGATGGCCAGCCCCGGCGCCCCCAACCAGGACGCGGCGGGGAAGACCCTCTGGTTCGGCCTCCTCCCCGCGGGGAGCCGCGAGGTGGACGCGTCGGGCGCGGCGCGCTTCGACGAGACCGCGCAGTACGAGATCCGCTGCTTCGTGCGCCGCCACCGCTGCGACTGCCCGAAGACCGGGGAGCGCAACGACTGCGGCGGCGAGCTGGTGTGGAGCCGGGCCACCCCCGCCTACCAGCTCGCCTCGCACTTCGACCCCGTGGGCACCGGCAACCACCCGGTGACCATCCAGATGCCCGACCTCCCCGCGCTGCAGGCCGCGGTGGGGACGAAGCTCCCCGTGCAGATGAAGTTCCCGGCGAGCTCGGCGCCGAACGTGTCGGCGGACCCGGACGGGAAGCCGGTGAGCCGGGGGATCCCGGCCTTCCCGCAGGTCTGCTTCTTCTCCATCCCGCTGATCACCATCGTCGCAACCTTCGTGCTGAACCTGTTCCTGCCGATCGTCGTCTTCCTCTTCCAGCTCTGGTTCCTGCTGGGCCTGAAGTTCTGCATCCCCCCCTCCCTGAGCCTCTCCGGCGGCGTGGCGCTGGAGGCGTCGCTCAGCGCGAAGATCGACGTGGCGCTGAAGGCGGTGGCGTCGCTCGACGTGGACGCGGCCGCCGCCGTGCTCGACGCCAGCGCCACGCTGGCCGGCGACGCGGGCGCGGACCTGAACTTCGCGCTGCTGGGGATCAACCTGGCCGCGGCGGACGCGCAGGGGCACACGCACCCGGACCCGGGCACCCCGGGGGCGCAAATGGTGGCCGGCTTCCCCGCGTCGGCGCTGGCGCCGGTGAGCGGCGCGCTGACGCACGACCGCCGGCAGGACCCCGTCTCCATCCCGCCCGCGCCGCAGTGGGTGCCGCGGGTGGAGCGCTGGGAGGTGGGCGCGTGAAGACGGCGGACCGGCTGGGGCGCGGCTGGCGCTACCCCGTGCTCCCCCGCGAGGGCGACCTGGCCTACGAGCAGGGGGCGGAGAAGGTGCGCCAGGCGATCTGGATCGTGCTCGACACCGAGCCGGGCGAGCGGGTGATGCGCCCCGACTTCGGCTGCGGGCTGCGGCGCTACCTGGCCCGGCCCAACAGCAGCGCCACCCGCGCGCTGATGGCCCAGGACGTGTCGCGCGCGCTGGCCCGCTGGGAGCCGCGGGTGGACGTGAAGCGGGTGAGCGTGGACGAGGGCGACGACCCCGCGCTGGTGCTGGTGCAGGTGAGCTACACCCACGTGCGCGACGGGCGCCCGGGCAACCTGGTCTACCCGTTCTACCTGGAGTAAGGGCGCATGCCGCTGCCGACCCCCATCCTCGACGACCGCTCCTGGCAGCAGCTCCGCGACGAGCTGGTCCGCCGCATCCCGGTCTACACCCCGGAGTGGACGGACCACAACGCCAGCGACCCCGGCATCACCCTGCTGGAGCTGTTCGCCTTCCTGGGCGAGAACCTGCTCTTCCGCTTCAACCAGGTGCCCGAGGCCACCCGGCTGGAGTTCCTGCGCCTGCTGCAGGTGCCCATGCGCCCCGCGCGCCCGGCGCGCGCCATGGCCGCGCTGCAGCTCGCGCAGCCCACCCCGGTGCTGGTCCCCGAGGCCACCGAGGTGAAGGCGGGGAGCCTGAGCTTCGAGACGCAGGACGAGGCGCGGGTGTGGCCGCTGCGCTTCCGCGCGGTGGCCAAGCTCGCCGCCCCCGAGCCCGCGGAGGGCGACGCCCGCGTCTACACCGACGCGGCGGTGAAGGCGCGCGGGCTCTCGCCCACCGAGCAGGCGGCCTACTACGTGGCCACGGTGCTCGCCGACGACCCCGCCGTCCCCGGCTTCACCGCGGTCGACTTCTCGGCCGCGGTGGACCGCGTGCTCTGGGTCGCGGTGCTGAAGACCAAGGAGCTGGACCCGGCGGACCTCTCGCCCCTCTCCGACGGGCTGATGAACCTGGGCTTCGTCCCCGACCCCGACGTGGCCTCCATCGACCAGGTGGACCCCTGCCCCGGCGAGGGCGCCTCGGCCGGCGGCGACGAGGTGGCGTGGGAGGCGTCGGACCCGAAGCTGGTCGACGGGGCGCCCGTCTACCGCCCGCTGGTGGTGGAGGGCGACACTACGCGCGGGCTCACCCGGCAGGGCGTGCTCCGGCTGCGGCTGCCGGTGGACGTCACCCGCCTGGGCGCGCCCCTGCCGCCGGACCCCGACCTGGAGGGGACGGGCGACTTCCCGCCGGCCCTCGACGACCCGGCGCTGGCGGCCGACGTGGTGTTCTGGATCCGCGGCTACCGGCGGCGCACCAGCGCGCGCCCGCTCCCGCGGGTGCTCTGGGTGGGCGCCAACGCCGCCGAGGTGCTGCAGGTGCGCACCGCCCGCGCCGAGCTGCTGGCCACGGGCGACGGCGGCGCGGGGCAGACCGCCTCGCTGGTGCACACGCCCCTGGTGGCCGGCTCGCTGCGGGTGGAGGTGGAGGAGCCGGGGGGATGGACCCCGTGGACGGAGGTCGACGACTTCGCGGCCTGCGGGCGCGGCGACCGCGTCTACGTGGCCGACCCCGAGGCGGGCACGGTCCGCTTCGGCGACGGCACCCGCGGCCGCGCGCCGCAGATCGGCGAGCGCATCCGGGCGACCACCTACCGCTACGGCGGGGGCGCGGCCGGGAACGTCGCCGCCAAGACGCTGACCAAAGTCTCGCTGGGCGGGGTGAAGGCCAGCAACCCGCGCCCCGCCACCGGCGGCGCCGACGCCGAGGCCGTGGCCGACGCGCTGGAGCGCATCCCCGGCGAGCTGCGGCGGCACGACCGCGCGGTGACCGCCGGCGACTTCCGCGAGCTGGCGCTGGCCACCCCCGGCGCCGGCGTGGGGCGCGCCGAGGTGATGCCGCGCTTCCACCCGGCCAGCAAGGAGACGGACGCCGCCGGGGTCGTGAGCGTGGTGGTCTGGCCGTCGGCCGATCCGGTCCATCCCGACGCCCCGACGGCCGACCGCGACCTGCTGCGCTGCGTCTGCGCCTGGCTCGACGCGCGGCGGCTGGTGACCACCGAGCTCTACGTCATCCCCCCCACCTACCGCCGGGTCTCGGTCTCCATCGGGCTCTCGGTGAAGCCGGGGTTCGGGGTGGAGGCGGTGCGCGCCTGGGTGGAGCTGGTGGTGCGCCAGTACCTGGCGCCGCTCCCGCCCTACGGCCCCTCCGGACAGGGATGGCCGCTGGGCCGGCGCGTCTACGCCCCCGAGCTGGAGGCGGCGGCGGTGCAGGTGGACGGCGTGGAGTACGTGGAGAAGACGCGCCTGGCCTGGTGGAAGGACGCGGGCGGCGGGGCCGGCGCGTGGATCGAGGAGCCGGTGGAGCTGGAGCCGTGGGAGGTGCCCGAGGTCGCGGCCGTCTCCGTGGTGGCCGGCACCGACGTCCCCGCGCCGGGGACGGGGATCGTGCCGCCGGACACGGGGCTGGTGCCGGTGCCCATCCCCACGCTGCCGGAGACGTGCTGATGAGCACGCTCCGCCCCTTCGCCCTGGTGGACGGCGGCGACGCCTGGGCCCGCGCGTCGCACGGCTCCACCTTCCTGGACCACGCGAACGGCGTGGTGGAGCTGGCCTGGTCGGCGCTCCCCTACGCGCCCTCGGTGGGTCCGCCCACGGCCGCGCCCGGGGGGATGGCGTTCGACGCGGAGTGCCGGCTCTACCACGCCGACCCGGCCGAGGGGACCGTGACCCGCACCCTGTGGCGGGCGGGGGGGCCGCTCCTCCCCGAGGCGTCGCAGCCGGTGCCGGTGGAGCTGCTGGACCCCGGGGCCGCGCCCCCCGCCGGCGACTTCGCGCCGGTGGGCCCGGCCGGGGGGCCGCTGCTCGACCCGCGCGGGGTGGCGGTGGACGTGGACGACCGGCTGTTCGTGGCCGAGCGCGGCGCGGCGCGCATCCTGGTGTTCGACCTGTGGAGCGGCCGCCTGCTGCGCGCCGTGCCCACCCCCGCGGGCACGCGCCCGCTGGACCTGGCGGCGGACGGGCGGCAGGTGTACGCGGCGCTGGAGGGCGCGCCCCGGCTGCTGCGGCTCACCGCGCGCGGCACGCCCTCGCTGGTGGACCTCCCGCCCGAGGCGCTGGTGGTCACCCGGCTGGCCGCGTCGCCCTCGGGCGGAGTGGCGCTGCTGGTGGGCGCGGGCGGGCCGGACGCGACCGTGGTGCTGAAGGACGATCCGCACCACCCCCTGGCCGTCCCCTTCGCGGGCGACCTGGAGTGGGAGGACGACGAGGTGCTCTGCGTGGCCCGCCGCCCGGGGGAGTGCTTCCGCCGCTTCCGGCTGGAGCCCGACGCGGTGGAGGAGGTCCTCCCGCGCAACGCGCGCGGCTACGACGGCGGCGGCATCGTGCGCACCCCCGACGGGACGATCGGCTACTGGACGGCCGGCGGCTTCCTCACCGCGCCGCTCTCGCGGGTGCGCTACGCCACCCGGGGGACGGTGCTCACCTGGCGGCTGGACGCGGGGGAGTACCAGGCGCAGTGGGGGCGCATCTTCCTGGACGCCTGCATCCCCGCGCAGGCGGGGGTGCGCGCCTGGTGCGCCACGGCCGACGAGACCTTCGACGAGCCCGAGGTGCCGCGCGACCCGCCGGCGAACCTCACCCGGCTGGTGGTGCGCCGCCCGGACCTGTCGCCGCCCCTGCCGCCGCGGTCGCTGGTCCCGGACCCCGTCCCCTTCGCCCCCCTGCACCGGCGCGAGACGGGGCGCGAGCTGGCGTGGGTGCAGCCGGCGCACGGCGACGCCTTCGTGACCTACGAGGCGCCGGTGCCGGCGCCGCCGGGGCGCTTCCTCTGGGTGATGCTGGAGCTCACCGGCAACAGCCGGGTGACGCCGCGGGTGCGCTCGCTGCGCGTGGAGCGGCACGCGCACGACCTGCTGCGCCGGCTCCCGCGCACCTTCAGCCGCGAGAGCGCCGACGCCGACTTCCTGCGCCGCTTCCTGGCGCTCTGCGACGGGATGGTCGACGAGCTGGAGGGGCGCGCGGCGCTGCGGCAGGTGCTGCTGGACCCCTTCGGCACGCCGGAGGACATGCTCCCCTGGCTGGCCGGCTTCCTGGGGCTGGCGCTGGACGGGCGCTGGCCGGTGGCGGCGCGGCGCACGCTGGTGGCCGAGGCCGCCTGGCTCTTCCGCTTCCGCGGCACCCTCCCCGGGCTCTCGCGCTTCCTGGAGATCTACCTGGGCACGCCACCGGTGATCCTGGAGGACTACCGGATGCGCGGGATGGGCGGCGTCGGCGGCGAGGGGCCGGGCGAGTCGACCTCGGTGCTGGGCGGCGGCTTCCGCGTGGGCGGGCGCGTGGGCGAGCCGGGGAGCGAACCGCTCTCGGGGGCGGCCGCCGACGCCTTCGCGCTGCACGCGCACCGCTTCACGGTGCTGGTGCGCGGCGCGCTGAACGCCGAGCAGCTCGCCGTCGTCCGGGACGTGCTCGACCTCCACCGCCCCGCGCACACGCTGGTGGAGCTGTGCGCGGTGGACGCGGGGATGCGCGTGGGGCGCGGGCTGCACCTGGGGATCACCTCGGCCATCGGCCGCACCGGGGGCTTCCGCACGCTGCAACTGGGCGCCGCGGCGCTGGGCCGCGGGGCGATCCTGGGCCGGCCGGTGCCGGGGACGCGGCCGGGCGGGTCGCGGCTGGGCCTCGGCAGCCGGGTGGGGTGAGCATGGACGCCCTGCACGTCTCCCGCTTCCACGCACGCTACCGGGTGCCCGCCGCCGACCGCGGCGTGCGCGCCCGGCTGGACTCCGTGCTGCGCGACGTGCTGGACCAGGCGCTGGAGACGGCGCTGGCGCGCGCCGGCGTCTCCACCGCCGACGAGGTGTGCATCCGCGCCGTGCACGCGCCGGTGCGGCTGGGGCTGGGCTCGCCCGACGCGTCGCTGGCGGCCGCCTGGAGCGCCGCGCTGGCGGGGGCGATCCACGCCACCCTGGCGGCCGGCGGCGACGGCGCGGTGCGCTACGGCGGCCGCGGCCACGCGCTGGCCGAGCTGGTGGCCGGCGTGGCGCGCGGCGACCTGCGCCGCGCCTGGGCCTGGCGCCAGCTCGGCCTCTGGCGCGCCGGCGACGCCCCGTCCCCCGCCGCCGCGGCGGACGAGGCCGCGGGCGCCCTGGCCGCCGAGCCGACCCTCGCCGTCGCCGCGCTGGCGGCGGTGGCGCGCGCCGGCCTCCTCGCGTCCCTCGCGCCGCGCATCCCCGCCGACCGGTGGATCGAGGTCGCCCGCGCCGCGCTCGGGGCCGCCGGCGTCTCCGCCTCCGCCGCGGCCGCGATCCTCGCCCCCGCATCCCCCGCCCGTCCGTCCCTCCCCCCCCGCGCGGACGGAGAGCCGGTCGCGTCCGCCGTCGTTCCGGCGGGGGACGACGGGGATGCGGTGGTGGACGACGGGGATGCGGACGCCGCCGGCCATCCCGCCGGTCATCCCTCCGGCAGCGCCGCCCGGCGGATTGCGCGGGGGTCGGCGATCCTCGCCGCGGCCGCGCACGTCCCCGCCGGGGCGCGCCGGGCGCTCTGTGCGCTCGCGGTGCTCGAGGCCGAGCCGGGGGCCCTGCGTCGCCCGTCCGCCGCGGCGCTGGTCGAGGCGCTCGCGCGCGAGGTGGGAGACGACGACGACGCGCGCGCCGTCCCCCGGGCGCACGCGGAGACGGCGGGGGAGCGGGAGGGAACCGGCGTGCGCCGGCCCGTGCGCTACGCGCCGGATCCGGAAGCAGATCCGGCCGATGGGGATGCGTCGCGCGACCGGGATCCGCGGTCGGCCGACGGGTCGCCGCGCACGCGCGGGGAGCGGGCGGGACGGGGGGATGCCGACGCATCGCCCTCCGCCGCGAACGACGTGGCCGACCCCGCGGAGGTGGGGGAGGACGCGCCGCTGGCCGACCCGCGCGCGTCGGGAGAGACGCGGTGGGGCGGGCTCCTCTTCCTCCTCCACCTGGTCGAAGACCTCGGGCTCCCGGAGGAGGTCGACGCATCCCCCGTCTTCGCCGAGCGGACGCTGCGCTGGGTGCTGAGCCGCGTCGCCGCCGCGCTGCTGGGGCTGGACGCGGGCGAGCCCGCGGCGCTCGCCTTCGCGGGGCTGGGGCCGGACCGCGCCCCTCCCACCCGCGGCGAGCCCGCGGCCACGGAGGACGAGGCGCGCGCGGTCGACGGCATCGCGGCGCGCCTCGCCGCCGCGCTGCACCTGCGCCTGGGCGGCGACCCGGCGGACGGCCCCCGCGCGGCGACGGCGGCCGTGCTGCGGAGCTGCCGCCGGCGCGCGACGGTGCATGCCGACCCCGGGTGGATCGACGTGCGGCTGGGGCTGGACGAGGTGTCGGTGGAGGTGCGGCGCGCGGGGCTGGACCTGGACCCCGGCTGGCTCCCCTGGCTGGGCGTGGCGGTGAGGTTCGTCTATGCATAGCGCCGAGCCCCTCCCGTTCCCCGCCCCCCGCGGCTCCCCCGGCGAGCGCCTGTCGCACCGGGCCGCCGCCGTGGCCGGAGCGCTGGCCGAGCTGCTCGACGCCGGCCCCGCCGACGGCGGCGAGACCGCGGCCGCGCGCGACTTCCTGCGCGCCATGGCCGCCGCCGCCCCCGGCGGCGACGACGGCCGCCGCCCCGACGGCCCCGACCCGCTCGACCACCTGGCGGCCGCGTTCGAGCTCGCGCCGGTGGAGGTGGAGCTGCTCGTGCTGGCCGGGCTGGCCGACGAGCACGAAGGGTACGCCGGCGTGCTGCGCACCCTGCACCCGCGCAGCGAGCCCCGGGCGACGACCGGGCTGGCCGCCCAGCTCCTCTGCGACTCGCCCGCCGAGCGCCGGCTGCTGCGCGAGCTGCTGGAGGCCGGCCCCGCCGTGCGCGTCGGGATGCTGCGGCTGGGGGACGAGGGGCCCTTCTACGAGCGCTCCCTCCTCCCCGCCGACGGGCTCTGGTCGGTGCTGGCGGGGATCGACGCCTGGCCGCCGGCGCTCCACCCCGAGGCGGCGCCGTCTCCCAGCGCCGGGCTGGAGCCCTGGCTGGCCGGGCCCACCACCGCCGCGGCGCTGCACGCCCTCGCCAGCGGCGAGCCGTGGACGGTGCTGGTGACCGCCGACAACGACGAGCTGGCGCTGGCGCGCGGCGCCGCCCTGGCCGCCCGCGCCGGCGCCACCGCCGCCGTCTTC
The DNA here is from genome assembly GCA_035995965.1 of Longimicrobium sp. Taxonomy (GTDB): domain Bacteria; phylum Gemmatimonadota; class Gemmatimonadetes; order Longimicrobiales; family Longimicrobiaceae; genus Longimicrobium. The sequence goes on from DASYJZ010000470.1 coordinate 8,601, forward strand.
GTCCTCCCCGCCGACGCGGGGGTCGACCTCGAACGGCTCCTCTCCGTGCACGCCGCCGCCCGCGGCGCCGTCCCCGTGGTGCGCGTGGCGGCGGGGGAGGGACCCGGCGGCGCCGAGGCACCCGCCTTCGCCACGCACCCCGGCCCGGTGGTGGTCTGCGGGCGCGCCGGGAGCGTGGTGGTGCGCGGCACGCGCCCCGTGGTCGAGGTCGCCGCGCCGCGCCTCACCGCCTCCGCGCGCGAGGCGATGTGGCGCGAGCTCCTCCCCGAGGCCGCCGACGCGGCCGCGGACCTGGCCGCCCGCTACACCGTGGAGCCCGCCACCGCCGCCGCCGCCGCCGGCGACGCCCGCGCGGTGGGCCGCCTGGAGCGCCGCGCGCCGCGCAACGCCGACGTGGGCGCGGCCGTGCGCACCCGCGCCGGGCTGGCGCTCTCCAGCGGCGTGCGGCTGCTGCGCCCCGCCGCCGACTGGGAGCGGCTGGTGCTCTCGCCCGACCGCAAGGGGCAACTCCGCGAGGCCATCGACCGGCTGCTGCACCAGTCCACCGTGCTGGACCGCTGGCGCTTCCTGGAGGGCCGCCCCGGCGCCCGCGGGGTGCGGATGCTCTTCGCCGGGCCGTCGGGGACGGGGAAGACGCTGGCGGCCGAGGTCGTCGCCGCCGCGCTGGGGGTGGACCTGCTGCTGGTGGACGTGTCGCGGGTGGTGAGCAAGTGGATCGGCGAGACGGAGAAGAACCTGGCCGAGGTGTTCGACGTGGCCGAGCGCGCGCAGGCGGTGCTCTTCTTCGACGAGGCCGACGCGCTCTTCGGCCGGCGCACCGAGGTGAGCGACGCCCACGACCGCTACGCCAACCTGGAGACCTCGTACCTGCTCACCCGGCTGGAGCGCTTCGAGGCGCTGGCCGTGCTCTCCACCAACCTGCGCCAGAACATCGACCCGGCCTTCACCCGCCGGATGGAGTTCATCCTGGACTTCGAGGAGCCCGGCCCGGCGGAGCGGGCCGCGCTCTGGCACTGCCACCTTCCCCCCGGCGCCCCCCTGGACGGCGACCTCTCGGTTCCCGAGCTGGCGGCGCTCTACCCGGTGGTGGGAGGGGTGATCCGCAACGCGGCGGTGGCCGCCGCCTTCCTGGCCGCCGCCCAGGGCACCCGCATCAGCCGCCGCCACGTCGTGCGCGCGATCCGGCGCGAGTACGACAAGTCCGGCCGCGCCTTCCCCGGTCCACCCTCCGGAATGTCCGCACCCTGAGAGGAGCCATGGCAACCGTTCTCCTGAAAGACGCCACCGCCGCCGTCCGCGACCGCTACCGCGCGGCCCGCGCCCGCGCCCAGCAGGACCTGGCCGACGCCCAGCGCGCGCTCGCGGCCGCGAAGGCGCGGCAGGTCGCCGACACGGCGCTGCTCGCCGATACCCAGAAGGGGATCGCCGCCACCCGCGCGCTGCTGGCGGCCGCCCCGGTGCCTCCCGACGTGCACGAGCTGGAGCTGGCGCTCGGCGTGCTGCAGGTGGCCGCGCGGAAGACCGCCGCCACGCTGCTGGACGACGGCGACGCCGTGGCCGCCGCGCAGGCCGCCACCGACGCCGCCGCGGGGTTCCTCTCCGCCCTCACCCCGCTCCTCGCCGCCGCCGAGGCCGCCGTGGCCGCCGCGTCGGACGACGACGACCGCCGCCAGCGGCTGCGCGTGGCCGCCCGCACCGCCCCGCTCGACACCCTGGCCGCCGACGCCGACGCGCTCGCCGCCGGCGACGCCGCCACCGCCGAGGCGCGCATCGCCGCCGCCTTCCCCCCCGAGCTGGTGGACGCGGTCGACGCCGCCTGGACCGCCGAGGCCGGGCGGCGCGCGGGGGTGGCCGACCCGCGGGACGTCGCCGCCCGCGACCTGGCCACGGAGCGCGCCGCCGGGAGCACGGGGGAGAAGGCCGACGCCGCGCGCGACGCCCTGGCCGCCGCCGAGGGAGCGCTCCGCCGCTGGGTGGAGCAGGCGCGGGCCCGCTACGACCGCGCCCTGGCCGCCGTCCTGGCGGTGAACGCCGGCGCCGCGCTCCTCTCCCCCGCCGAGCAGGCCGCGGTGGACGCGGCCGGCGGCCCCGGCTCGCCCCCGGGCGAGACGGCGGCGCTGGCACGCACCGACCGCGAGAGCGAGCGCCAGCAGCTGTTCGCCGCCTCGCTCGCGCTGGACACGGCGGTCCAGGACGCCCGCGCCGCCGCCCCCTGGGCCGACGCCGCGGCCATCGCGCTCGAGGTGGCGGCGGCGACGGCGGACCTCCAGGCGAAGCAGGGCGACTTCGACGCCGCCGCGGCCGCCTACGCCCCCGACGCGGCCGCCTGGGGCGCGCTCACCGGCAGCGTCGGCGACCCGGTCTGGCAGAAGGTGGCCGACTTCCGCGACGCGCAGGACGCGCTGGTGGAGCTGGGCGCCACCGGCGCCGCGGCCGTCACGGCGCTGGTGGACGCGCTCGACGCCGCCGAAGACGCGCTGGGCACGGCGCTGGCCGCCGACGCCGACCACCGGCTGAAGCTGGCGTACCTGGAGCGGGAGACTGCCATGCGCGCGGCGCTGGCGGACCGCGCCGCCGTCGCGCGCCCCGCGCGGCTGCTGGCGGCCGTCCGCGGCGACGCCTGAGCGAAAGGAGGCCCGGGTGGCCGATCAGACCGTGATGGCGCCGTGCGGCGCCGGCGGCGGAGCGCGCGGCGCGGACAGCCTCGCGCTCCCCGTGAGCCCCTTCTACGCCCCGCGCTACAGCTTCGGGATGCTGCTGGGGGTGGACGACTTCGAGGCCGAGCAGGGCTACCTGCACGGCAAGACGCGGCTGCACAACGCCTGGCTGCACCGCGAGGGAGTGGTCTGGGGCTTCGGCGTGGACCTGCCGGAGGTCGACGGCCGCCCGGGCGCGCTGCGCGGCGAGGTGCGCGTGCACCCCGGGCTGGCGCTCGACGCCGCGGGGCGCGAGCTGCACCTGGACGGGCCGGTCTGCGCCGGGCTGGCCGCCTGGTACGACGCCCACCGCGACGAAGACGAGGTGAAGGCCGCCGCCGAGGTGGCGCGCGACGGCACCGTCACCCTGGGCGCCGCCGTGTGGGCGCGCTTCCGCGCCTGCGCCGCGCGCCCGGTGCCCTCCATCGCCGAGCCCTGCCAGGACGCCTCGAGCGACG
>DASYJZ010000471.1:0-4022 GCA_035995965.1 Longimicrobium sp.
GCTGCTCTGCATCCTCGGCCTCGTGCTGTACACGCGCATCGACTACGCCGTCCGGATGGTGGCCGAGCGCGGCGGCAGCATCGGCGAGAACCTCACCGCGGGGATCCGCTTCCTGCTCACGCAGAAGGAGCTGCTCGGGGCGCAGGTGCTGGACCTGTTCTCGGTGCTCTTCGGCGGGGCGCCGGCGCTGCTGCCGATCTTCGCCTCCGAGATCCTGCATGTGGGGCCGCAGGGGCTCGGGGTGCTGCGGGCCGCGCCCGCGGCGGGGGCGGTGCTGATCTCGGTGGTGCTCGCGCATCGCAAGCTGCGGCACGCCGGGCGGACGCTGTTCTGGTGCGTGGGGGCCTTCGGGTTGTGCTGGATCTGCTTCGCGCTGTCGCGGTCGTTCTGGCTGTCGCTGGCGCTCCTGGCCGTCAGCGGGATGGTGGACAACGTGAGCGTGGTGATCCGCTCCACGCTGCTCACGATCCGCACCCCGCGGGAGATGCTCGGCCGCGTGTCGGCGGTGAACCAGATCTTCATCGGCTCGTCGAACGAGATCGGCTCGTTCGAGTCCGGCGTGGCGGCGCGGCTGCTGGGGACGGTGAACTCGGTGATCTTCGGCGGCCTGGTGACGCTCGGCGTGGTCGCCGTCACCGCCTGGAAGACGCCCGCGCTCCGCAAGCTCGACGAGCTGGGGTGAAGGCCGCGGACGAATGAACGGTGGTTGGCGCGAATGATGATGGATCGCGCGGCGCCGGCGCCGTCGGTGTCCGCGAAGGCGGACGGCAAGCCGTTGCAGCCGCATCGTTCACAGCACACGACATCGGAAACGCGACGATGGATACGCGCAGGATCGGCTCGCTCGAGGTGTCCGTGGTGGGCCTCGGCTGCAACAATTTCGGGGGGCGGCTGGATGCGGAGGCGACGGCGTCGGTGGTGGACGCGGCGCTGGACGCGGGAATCAACTTCTTCGACACCGCCGACATCTACGGGCGGACGAAGAGCGAGGAGTACCTGGGCCGCGCGCTCGGCCGGCGCCGCGGCGAGATCGTGCTCGCCACCAAGTTCGGGATGATGGTGGACGAGCGGCGGCACGGCGCCCGCCCCGAGTACGTGCGCCAGGCGCTGGACGACAGCCTGCGGCGGCTGGGGACGGACTACGTGGACCTCTACCAGCTCCACCGCCCCGACGACACCGTCCCCATCGCCGACACCCTGGGGGCGCTGGACGAGGCGGTGAAGGCCGGGAAGGTGCGCGAGATCGGCTGCTCCAACTTCTCGGTCGACGAGCTCCGCGAGGCGGAGGCGGCCGTGCGGCCGGGCGGCGCCCGCTGCGTGAGCGTGCAGAACGAGTACAGCCTCTTCCACCGCGAGCCCGAGGAGGGCGTGCTCGCCGAGTGCGAGCGGCTCGGCATCGCCTTCATCCCCTTCTTCCCGCTCGCCAGCGGGCTGCTCACCGGCAAGTACCGCCGCGGCCAGCCGTTCCCGCAGGGCACGCGGCTGACGGAGGGACGCTACTCCTCCGAGCTCAACGACAAGAAGCTCGCGACGGTCGAGGCGCTGATCGCCTTCGCGGAGGCGCGCGGCCACACGGTCCTGGAGCTGGCGTTCTCCTGGCTGCTGGCCCGCCCCATCGTCGCCTCCGTGATCGCCGGCGCGACCAAGCCCGAGCAGGTGAGGGCGAACGTCGGCGCCGCCGGCTGGCGGCTCACGCCCGAGGAGATGGCCGAGGTCGACCGGATCCTCGGCGGCGCCTGACAACCCCTCTCCCTGGCGCTTCGCGCCGGTCCCTCTCCCAAAACAGCCTGGGAGAGGGACGGAGGCTCGCTTCGCTCGCGGCTGCTGCGGCGCAGCCCACAGCGTAGTGCGTCACCGCGGCACCGCGGCTACGCAGACCTGCTCGCGCGCCACGTTGAGGCGGCCACACCGTAGGCGGTAGTCCGCGCAGGCGGACTTCGTGTGGTTGTTGCAGCGGATTCATCCGCCCGTCCCAGCCCACCGAAGAGCCCAAAGCCGCCGGCAACCCGACCTCACAGGGTCGGCGGACGGAAGTGGCCGTATCCATCCGTAGTCGCGCTCTCCGTGAGGATGTCGCGCACCTTCACGAGGTGTCTGCGCAGGCGCTGGTGGCCCCCGGTCCGCTTCTGCATCTCGCCCACTACGATCCCAGGGTGCACCCCCACGCTGCGCGCGAACGCCACCATCCTCTGCTCGGAGTCGACCGGGTGGACGTGCGCGGTGAAGTGGTCCAGGTGGTCGCCGGGAAGGCAGAAATCGGCCGCGGCCTCGTTCGCGGCTCGCTCCTGCGTCGGAGTCCCGGCCGCGGAAGGCGCGGCGTCGGGGTCCAGGTCCGCGTCCACGGACACCTCCCCCCGCAGCACGTGCTCGATCTCGTGTCGCAGCACGAACCAGAAGTAGTCGATCCGGTCGAACCGCAGCGACATCCCGATCACCGGCGACACCGGCTTCTCCCGCCAGAAGCAGACTCCATCGACCCTGCAGTCCGGCAGCGGCTCCACCACCACGAAGCGGACTCCGCACTTCGCCAGCTCCGCGGGTACCTGCCGCACGTACTCCGGGTCGGCGAGGAGCTCCTGGAGCCGCGGCAGGCTGTCGCGCAGCCCCTGCTCGGAATACGCCGCGTCCACCTGCAGCGCGGCCGCGACCTGCTCGACCCTGAACAGCCACGCCTCCTCGGCGCGGTTCAGGACGGTCGGGCCCTGCACGCCCCTTCCGGCGGCTGGAGGCGACAGCGGCGCGTCGAGTGTCTCCACGCCGAAGAAGCGCTTCACCTGCGTCTCCAGCACCCGCACGTCACCGGAGCCCTCGATCCACCGCCGCCGGATCATCTCGCGCACCGGAAACCGCTCGCGCAGCCGCGCCTCGCGGCCGATCCGTTCCGGCACCGGTGCGGCGCGGGAGAGCCGGTAGCCCGTCTCCAGGTTCAGCCAGAGCTCCGGCGAGGTGCCGAGCGCGGCCCCGATCTCCTGCGCGGTCTGGGGCGTGATCCCCCGCTTGCCCACCAGGATCTCGTTGACCAGCCGCACGGGGCGGCCGAGGATCTCCGCGAACTCCGTCTGCGTCCACCCCCGCGCATCCAGCTCGTCGCGCAGGAACTCGCCGGGGGGAAACACCTCCGCCGGCACCCGTTCAGCCATCGTCTTCATCTCCGCTCGTCAGTGGTAGTCCGCGATCTCCACGACCCCCACTCGCTTGTCGCCGCCTTCTCCGCGCAGCTCCACGATCATCCGCCACTGGTCGTTGATCCGGAGCGAGTGCTGGTGCCGGCGCTTCCCCTTCAGCTTCTCGAACCGGAGGCCCTTGAGGCGGTACAGGTCGCGCTCGTCGGCCGCGGCCCGGATCACCTGCATCACCTTGCGGAAGCCACGCACGACCGCGGGCCCAAAGCCCGCGTCGAAGGCCGCGTCCACCTCGAGGCGGTCGAGGTCCGGATCATCGAATTCGACCACCATACTGGAAAGATAACGGCACCCAAGATACTAGTCAAGTACCATTATACCAGTAAGTGTAAAAATTATTACAACGCTGCTTCTCCACGCCGGCTTACAGCAAGCGGCGACGCTCAGGGTGACGTCTTCCTGGCTCGTTCTGACCAGCCATTCCTTTCGCCGCGGCTACGCTCAGGCGGGTCGCGTGCACCCGCGCGGCGGCGGCCCCGAGGCCGGTAGTCCGCGCAGGCGGACTTCGCGTGGGTGTTGCCGCGGATTCATCCGCCCCCAAGCCAGCGGAACGCTGGATGGGCTCCGCCGAACCAACCTCGATCGGCCCGCGTTGCCGGTGCAGTTTTTTTAGCGTAGGTTGGGCCTCCCCGGCGGGTGCGTCTCCTTTTTCACCGTCTCGCTCCATCCAACCATGATGCTTTCCCCGCAGACTCGGTCCGTGCGCCTGCTGCTGGCGGCGGCGTTGCTGCTCCCGGCGGCGCTCGGCGCGCAGCAGAAGCAGCGCTTCGCCTCGCTCGACCAGGCGCTGCAGTCCGCCGGCGCCCTGTCCGGGCGTTCGGGCCCGCGCAGCGTGAACTG
>DASYJZ010000472.1:0-2976 GCA_035995965.1 Longimicrobium sp.
TACAACGACTACTGGAAGGGGACCGACCACTGGACGGAGCCGCGCGGCTACTACCTGGTGGCCGCGGGGAAGCGCGCCGACATGCCGCTGATGACCAACGCCGACCAGCTCGACCAGGCCTCGCTGGGCGTTGCCGGCTACTACAAGCCGGGGCTGGTGATGCGGGCGCTGCGGGCCGCCCTGGGCGACTCGGTGTTCCACGCGGCGTTCCGCGCCTACCAGCGAGAGTGGCAGTTCAAGCACCCGTACCCGAGCGACTTCTTCAATACCTTCGAGCGCGTGGCCGGGCGCGACCTGGACTGGTTCTGGTACCCGTGGTTCTTCTCGCGCGGCACCTTCGACCAGGCGCTGGGCACGGTGACGCCGGGGGCGGGGAGCGTGTCGGTGACGGTGCGCGACCTGGGCCAGGTGCCCGGCCCCGCCTTCCTGGTAGTGACCACCGACGCGGGGGTGGTGCGGCAGACGGTGCCGGTGGAGCGCTTCCTCAACCCGAGCAACACGCGCTCGGTGACCGTGAGCGTGCCCGTCACGGGCCGGGTGACGCGGGTGGAGATCGACCCGGAGCAGTTCTTCCCCGACGTCAACCGCCGCAACAACGTGTGGACCGGCTCGTGACCACGCCTCATCCCCCGGGCCCCCTTCTCCCGAACTGCAGGAGAAGGGGGAGAACGGCGGGATGATCGCGCTGCATCGCGCAGGGCGGCCTTTCACGAGGGCCGCCCTTCGCGCGATGGCATCGGCCCAGTCCGCGCAGGCGGACTTCGTGCAGTTCCAGCGGCGGGTTTCCAACCCGTCGTGTCGTCAACCCGTCGTCCGCAGAACCGCCGAACTGATCCGCAACTCGGAGACGCACATCCGTGAGGTATTTCCTCGTTCCTGCCGCCCTCGCGCTGCAAGCCGCCTGCACGCCTGGCGTCCGCTCCGCCGCGCCGGCGGACGCGCCGCGGCAGGCCTCCGCCGACACCACGCGCCGCTGGAACCTGCGTCCGGTGCCGACCTCCGAGGCATTCCGGCGCGGCCTGGCGGCGGGGACGCGCACGGCGACAGGGGCGCCGGGGGCGCGCTACTGGCAGCAGTCCGCGAGCTACCACATCCGGGCGGAGCTCGACCCCGCGAGCACGCGCCTGCGCGGCAGCGAGCGCATCGTCTACCGCAACCGCTCGCCGGACACGCTCCGGGCGATCGTCCTGAACCTCTACCAGAACATCTACTCCGAGAGTGTCCCGCGGAACCGGCGCGCGCCGAACACCGGGGGCGTCACGCTGGAGCGCGTCGTGGCGCAGGGTGCTGCGCTCGCCGAGCAGCCGCCGGCGCGCATCGGCGTGATGCGGCAGGCGGAGCGGCCGGCCGCGGGCTACGCGGTCGACGGCACGCTCGCGCGGCTGATGCTGCCGCGTCCGCTCGTCCCCGGTGACAGCGCGGTGCTGGAGGTCGACTGGCATCACCAGGTGCCGCCCGCGCCGACCTTCCGCACCGCGTGGGAAGATGCGCTCGGCGCCCGCGCCTTCGTGGTCGGCCAGTGGTATCCGCAGGTGGCGGCGTACGACGACGTGAACGGGTGGGATGCCACGCCGTACCTGGGCGACGGCGAGTTCTACCTGGAGTACGGCGACTTCGACGTGGACCTCACCCTCCCCGCCGGCTGGATCGTCGGCGCGACGGGGACGCTCGTGAACGCGGCGGACGTGCTCGCCCCGGAGACGCGGCGTCGGCTGGAGCGCGCGGCCCGGTCGGACAGCGTGGTGCACGTCGTCACCGCCGCGGACCTGGCCTCCGGCGCCGCGCTGACGCGCCCGGCGGACGGGCGGATCACCTGGCGCTTCGCCGCGCGCAACGTGCGCGACTTCGCCTTCGCCACGTCGGACCACTACCTGTGGGACGCCGCACGGGCGACGGTGCCGGACGGGGCGGGGGGCGAGCGCTCCATCCCCATCCACGCGCTGTACCGGCCCGGGTCGGCAGGGTGGGACCGGGCCTGGCGCTACGGCCAGCACGCCATCGGCTACCTGAGCCGCCTCATCACCCCGTACGTCTACGACCAGGCGACCATCGCGGAGGGGCCGATCGCGGGGATGGAGTACCCGATGCTCGTCTTCATCAACCGCGCCGGATCCGCCGAGGACCTGCAGAGCGTCATCGCGCACGAGTTGGGGCACGAGTGGTTCCCGATGACGGTGGGTTCGGACGAGGCGTCGTACGCGTGGATGGACGAGGGGGTGAACAGCTTCTACGAGGACCGGGCGCACGAGAGTTTCTTCCCTGGCACGCCGCCGGGCGGCTCAGCCGCCTCGTACCTGCGCGTCGCGGGCCACGACGCCGAGGTGCCACTGATGCGCCACACCGACCTGGTGTCGCCCTACGGCGCGCGGACGGTGGCGGCGTACACCAAGCCCGCCGCGGTGCTGCTCGCGCTGCGCGCCGTGCTGGGCGACAGCGTCTACAACCGGGCCATCCGCGAGTACGTCCGCGCCTGGTCGTTCCGCCACCCGCAGCCGTGGGACTTCTTCAACACCTTCGAGGGGGTGGCGGGGCGGGACCTGGACTGGTTCTGGTACCCGTGGTTCTTCGAGACCGGCGTGCTCGACCAGTCGGTGGAGTCGGTGCGCGCGGTGGACGGCGGCGTGCAGGTGGTGGTGCGCGACCGCGGCGACAACCCGATGCCGACCTTCGTGTCAGTGACGACCGGGAGCGGCACCGTGACCGAGCAGGAGGTGCCGATCGAGTGGTGGATCGGCGGCCGCGGCGCGCGCACCGCCACGCTCCTGGTCCCGACCTACGGCGGCGCCGCGACGCGGGTGGAGATCGACCCCCGCCGCCTCTTCCCCGACGTGAACCGCGCAAACAACATCTGGACTCCGCCCGCGCCCTGACCCGGCCGGAGGGGCCCTCTCGCGCGCCGCCGGCAGTGCCCGCATCTTGTCCAATCGTGCGCGACCGGCGCGGTCCTTGCCGCGTCAGCGACCGGCGGAGACGCGC
>DASYJZ010000473.1:0-2309 GCA_035995965.1 Longimicrobium sp.
AGCGTGGGGAAGCCGGGGAGCACCACCTCTTCTCCCGTGGGGCAGCGGTAGACGCCGCTGCCGCCGCCGGTGGACTCCATCACGCGGCGCAGGAGCCCCAGGTCCTCGTTCGCCATGAAGGGCGAGACGACCGCCCTCGACTCGGCCGACGCGACCTTGAGCGCGGCGGCGAGCCCGGTCAGCGCGTCGCTCCAGCTCACGGCGGCCAGGGTGCCGTCGGTGCCGCGGACCAGCGGCGCCTCGATGCGGGCGCCGCGGTTGATCCACTCGTAGTTCAGCCGGCCGTAGTCGCACATCCAGTGGGAGTTGACCTCCTCGTTGGTGCGCGGCTTGATGCGCATCACCTGGTTGTCGCGGGTCTCCAGGCGAACGTTGCACCCCTGGCTGCAGTTGGGGCAGATGGAGGGGATGCGGTCCAGGTCCCAGGCGCGCGCCTTGTGCAGGAAGTCCTTGCTCACCAGCGCGCCGACCGGGCAGATGTCCACGACGTTGTCGGCCCAGAGGTTCCCCTCCAGCCCCTCGTCGAAGAAGGTGTCGATCACGGCCCGGTGGCCGCGCTGCACCACCGCCAGCCGCTCGTCCTGCGCGACCTCGCGCATGAAGCGCACGCAGCGGGTGCACATCACGCAGCGATCCGCGTAGAAGAGCACGTCGCCGCCGAAGTCGTCGCGCCCCAGCACCCGCTTGGGCTCCAGCGAGCGGCCGATGGCCCGCCCTTCGGCCGCGGTGTAGTCCTGCAGCTTGCACTCGCCGCTCTGGTCGCAGACCGGGCAGTCGAGCGGGTGGTTCACCAGGTAGAACTCCAGCACCCCCTGCCGCGCCTCCAGCGCCTTGGGGCTCTGGGTGTGGATCACGTTGCCCTCGGCCACGGTCGCCACGCAGGCGGGCTGCAGCTTGGGCACCTTCTCGATCTCCACCAGGCACATGCGGCACTGCGCCGGGGCGGTGAGCCCCGGGTGATAGCAGTAGTGCGGCACGTCGGCGCCGGCCATGGCGGCGGCGTCCAGGACGCGGGTGCCTTTGGGTACGTCGAGCTCCATCCCGTCGATGGTGACGTGGACGGTCTCGGTCGCGGGGTTCTGGTCGGCCATTCGCCGAATCCCTCTCTGGTCGGTCAGCGGACGGAGCCGGACAGCGCCGGCTCGGGCGCCAGCAGCGCCTCGTAGTCCGCGCGGAACTTCTCGATGCTGGAGACGATCGGGGCCGCGGCGGCGTCGGAGAGCACGCAGATGGTCCGCCCGGTCATGTTCTCGCTGATCGCCAGCAGCGTGTCGATGTCGTCGGGCTCGCCGCGCCCCTCCTCGAAGCGGCGCAGGATCTTGGCCGCCCAGGCGGTGCCCTCGCGGCAGGGGGTGCACTGCCCGCAGCTCTCGTGGGCGTAGAAGTCCACCATCCGCCGCACCTGCTTCACCACGTTGGTGGTGTCGTCCATCACGATCACGCTGCCGCAGCCCAGCATGGTCCCGGCGGCAGCCATCGCCTCGTAGTCCATGGCGATGTCCAGCTCGTCGCCGGTGAGGATGGGGACGGAGGAGCCGCCGGGGATCACCGCCTTGATCGGCCGCCCGTCGGGCGTGCCGCCGCAGACGTCGTAGATGAACTCCTTGAAGTTGAAGCCCAGCGGCACCTCGTAGTTCCCCGGCCGCTTCACGTGGCCGCTGACGCAGAAGAGCTTGGTGCCGGTGGACTTCTCCGTCCCCCACTGCTTGTACCAGTCGGCGCCGTTCTGCACGATGTGCGCGGCGGCGATCAGGCTCTCGACGTTGTTCACCGCCGTCGGCTTGCCGAAGGCGCCCGCGATGGCCGGGTAGGGCGGCTTGACGCGCGGCTCGCCGCGGCGCCCCTCGAGCGAGTTGAGCAGCCCCGTCTCCTCGCCGCAGATGTAGGCGCCCGCGCCCAGGTGCAGGGTGACGTCGATCGAGATCCCGGTCCCGAAGATGTCCTTCCCCAGGTAGCCGGCGGCGTACGCCTCCTCGATGGCCTTCGCCATGACCTGCGCCGCCTCGAAGAACTCGCCGCGGATGTAGATGTAGGCGTGCTCGGCGTGGATGGCGTGCGCCCCGATCACGCACCCCTCGATCAGGGCGTGCGGGGTCCAGCGCATCAGCTCGCGGTCCTTGAAGGTCCCCGGCTCGCTCTCGTCGGCGTTGCAGAGGAGGTAGTGCGGGCGGTCAGACGCCTGGGGCATGAACGACCACTTCACGCCGGTCGGGAAGCCCGCCCCGCCGCGCCCGCGCAGCCCCGACGCCTTCACCTCGTCGATGATCGCCTTCCGCTCTCCGCCGAGCGCCTTCCGCAGCGCCTTGTAG
>DASYJZ010000474.1:0-11006 GCA_035995965.1 Longimicrobium sp.
CCTGAAGGACGTGGCCAGCTACGTGGACCGCACCTTCCGGCCGGTCGCCGAGCAGAAGGGGCTGGAGTTCAAGCTCGCCGTGGACCCCGACGTCCCCGAGACCATCTGGACCGACGGGCAGCGGCTGCAGCAGGTGCTCAAGAACCTGCTCTCCAACGCCTTCAAGTTCACCCGCCAGGGGAACGTCGCGCTCACCATCCGCAAGGCCGACAAGGGGCGCCGCTTCAACAACCCCACCCTGGACGCGGCCGACGAGGTGGTCGCCTTCTCGGTCTCCGACACCGGGATCGGCATTCCCAAGGACAAGCAGCGCCTGATCTTCGAGGCGTTCCAGCAGGCCGACGGCACCACCAGCCGCAAGTACGGCGGCACCGGGCTGGGGCTCACCATCTCGCGCGAGCTGGCGCGGCTGCTGGGCGGCGAGATCCGGGTGGAGAGCGCCGAGGGCGAGGGGAGCACCTTCACCCTCTTCCTCCCCCGCGAGCTCCCGGGCGAGCACGGGCGCCCGGGCGACGCGGCCGACGACGCGGGCGGCAGCGGTGGCCGCGGGCCCTCGCCCGTCTCCTCCACGCCGTCGCCCGCCCCCGCGCGGCGGCGCCCGCGCGGCGGACAGCGCCCCGCGGCCGAGAGCGCCGCGGAGCCCGCGTCCCCGCCCGAGGGCGAGGAGCGGCGGCGCCGCCCGCGCGACCCGCAGGCGGTGGGGATCCACGACGACCGCTCGGAGGTGGAGCCGGGCGACCGCGTGGTGCTGATCATCGAGAACGACCCCACCTTCGCCCGCATCCTGCTCGACATGGCGCGCGAGAAGGGGTTCAAGGGGCTGGTGGGGCTCGACGGCGAGACCGGGATCGAGCTGGTGCGCGAGTTCCAGCCCGACGCGGTGACGCTGGACATCGACCTCCCGGGGATCGACGGGTGGACGGTGCTCGACCGGCTGAAGCACGCCCCCGAGACGCGCCACATCCCCGTCCACATCGTCTCCGGCGTGGGCAAGCGCCAGCGGGGCCTGAGGCAGGGGGCGCTCAGCTACCTGGAGAAGCCGGTGAGCAAGGAGGCGCTGGACTCCGCCTTCGAGCGCATCTCCACCTTCCTGGCCGACGGGGTGAAGCGGCTGCTGGTGGTGGAAGACGACGAGAACCAGCGCAAGAGCATCATCGAGCTGGTGGGGGAGGACGACGTGGAGATCACGGCGGTGGCCACCGCCGAGGACGCGCTGCGCGAGCTCTCGGAGAAGCACTACGACTGCATGGTGCTGGACCTGGGGCTGCAGGGGATGGACGGCTTCAAGCTGCTGGAGCAGGTGAAGGGGAGCGAAGCCGTGCAGGACCTGCCGATCATCATCTACACCGGCAAGGAGCTCTCGCAGCAGGAGGAGACGCAGCTGCGGCGCTACGCCGAGACCATCATCGTCAAGGACGCCAAGAGCCCCGAGCGGCTGCTGGACGAGACCGCGCTCTTCCTGCACCGGGTGGAGGCCAAGCTCCCCGACCAGAAGCGGCGGATGCTGGAGCGGCTGCACAGCAACGACAGCGTGTTCGCCGGCAAGAAGGTGATGATCGTGGACGACGACGTGCGCAACATCTTCTCGCTCACCAGCGTGCTGGAGAGCCAGGGGATGAGCGTGGTGTTCGCGGAGAACGGCAAGGACGCGCTGGTGCGGCTGAAGGAGAACCCCGACGTCGACATCGTGCTGATGGACGTGATGATGCCGGAGATGGACGGGTACGAGACCACCCGCGCCATCCGCGAGCTGGAGGGCTTCCAGGAGCTCCCCATCATCTCGCTCACCGCCAAGGCGATGAAGGGCGATCGGGAGAAGTCGATCGCCGCCGGCGCCTCGGACTACATCACCAAGCCCGTCGACACCGATCAGTTGCTTTCGCTGATGCGGGTGTGGCTGTATCGGTGAAACAGAAGTGCCTAGTGCCCAGTGCCTGGTGCCCAGGAACGGCAGGTGTCGCTGCGACTTTCGAGCGCCGGGGGGAGGACGTGCCCAGCAGCGAGAGGACGCAGGAAACCACTGGGCACTTGGCACTGGGCACTGGGCACTTGTTGTTCCGGCAGGAGGATTGCGAATACGCCGGTCGACGCCCCGCGGCCCGCGGCGGCGATGAGCCCACGAGACCCCGATGGCTGTGGCGGCGAGAGACACGGAGACGGCGGGGAAGGCGAAGGACGACGAGCGCCGGCGCAGGCGCGACGACTCGGCGCTCCAGCCGCGCGCGTCGGCCCACCTCCCCGACACGCCCCCGGGGTACCCGCCGGAGCTGGAGCGGGTGGAGGTCGCGGTGCTGCTCGAGGCCGTGTTCCGCCACTACGGCTTCGACTTCCGCTCCTACGCCTTCTCCTCGGTGAAGCGGCGCCTGTGGAAGCGCATCCACGCCGAGGGGCTGGCCACCGTGAGCCAGCTCCAGGACCGGGTGCTGCACGACCCCGACGCGCTGGAGCGGCTCCTCCTGGACCTCTCCATCAACGTCACCGCCATGTTCCGCGACCCCGGCTTCTACCGGGCGTTCCGGACGCACGTGGTGCCGCTGCTGCGCACCTACCCGTTCATCCGCGTGTGGCACGCCGGGTGCTCGACGGGCGAGGAGGTCTACTCCATGGCCATCCTCCTGCAGGAAGAGGGGCTGTACGACCGCGCCCGCATCTACGCCACCGACATCAACGAGATCGTGCTGCAGCGGGCCCGGGCGGGTATCTTTCCGCTGGAGAAGATGCAGGAGTACACCGAGAACTACATCCGCGCCGGGGGCACGCGCAGCTTTTCGGAGTACTACACGGCCCTGTACGACGGCGCCCTCTTCAACTCCTCGCTCACGCGCAACGTGGTGTTCTCGCAGCACAACCTGGTCACCGACGGCTCCTTCAGCGAGTTCCACGTGATCCTCTGCCGCAACGTGATGATCTACTTCGACCGCGAGCTGCAGAACCGCGTGCACGACCTCTTCTACCAGAGCCTGGTGCAGTTGGGCATCCTCTGCCTGGGGAACAAGGAGACCATCCGCTTCACCCGCTACGAAGACCGCTACGAGGCGCTGGACCTGAAGGAGAAGATCTACCGGAGGGTGGAGTGACGGCGCCGGTGGCCGGGTATCGGCTGGTGGTGGTCGGCGTCTCGGCCGGCGGGCTGTTCGCGCTGCGCACCATCGTGGCCGGGCTCCCGGCAGACTTCGACATCCCCATCGCCGTGGTGCAGCACCGCAGCCGCGACTCGGAGCTCCTCTGCGAGCTGCTGCAGGAGTGCGCCCCGCTGGTCGTGACCGAGGCCAACGACAAGGAGCCCATCCTCCCCGGGCACGTGTACGTGGGCCCCCCCGACTACCACCTGCTGGTCGAGGACGGCTACTTCGTGCTCTCCATCGACGAGCCGGTGCGCTTCAGCCGCCCCTCGGTGGACGTGATGTTCCTTTCCGCGGCCGACGCCTACTCGCCCGACGTGGTGGGGGTGGTGCTCACCGGCGCCAACGGCGACGGCTCGCGCGGGCTGCGCGCCATCGTGGACCGCGGCGGCTATGCCCTGGTGCAGGACCCCGCCACCGCCGAGGTGGCGGTGATGCCGCAGCAGGCGCTGAAGGCGGTGCCCACCGCCTGCGTGCTCCCGCTGGAGAAGATCGCCCCGCACCTGGCCTCCATCCGCGGCCGGCGCATGCCCCCCTGCCGCCCGGTGCACGCATGACCGGCACGGAGCAGCGGGCCCGCATCCTGATGGTCGACGACCGCCCCGAGAACCTGATGGCGCTCGAGGCGATCCTGGAGCCGCTGGAGCACGAGCTGGTGCGCGCCCACAGCGGCGAAGAGGCGCTGCGCGAGGTGCTGCTGCAGGACTTCGCCTGCATCCTCCTGGACGTGCAGATGCCGGGGATGAACGGCTTCGAGACGGCGGAGCTGATCAAGGGGCGCGAGCGCTCGCGCTTCACCCCCATCCTCTTCCTCACCGCCATCAGCAAGGAGGACGAGTTCGTCTTCCAGGGGTACTCCGTCGGGGCGGTGGACTACATGTTCAAGCCCTTCAACCCCGACATCCTGCGCTCCAAGGTCTCGGTCTTCATCGACCTGTACCTGAAGACCGAGCAGCTGCGGCAGCAGGAGCTGCGGCTGCGCGAGAGCGAGCGCCGGGAGCTGGAGCTGGAGCACCGCTCGCGCCTGCTGGAGAGCGAGGCGCGCATGGCCGAGATCGTGGAGAGCGCGCAGGAGGCGATCATCACCTTCGGCGACGACGGGGTGATCACCCTCTTCAACGAGGCCGCCGAGGGGATGTTCGGGGTGGAGGCCGAGGGCGCGGTCGACGCGTCCATCCGCGACCTCTTCGACGACTTCGACCAGGTGGACCTGGACCGCGTCTGCGCCGAGACCCGCTCCACCCCCGAGCGCCGCGCCGGCGGCCGCCTCCCGCAGCGGAGCCTCTCGCTCACCGGCCGCCGCGACGGCACCCCCTTCCCGGTGGAGGCGTCGATGAGCTGCCTGGAGCTGGAGGCCGAGCGGGTGTTCACCATGATCGCCCGCGACGTGTCGGAGCGGAAGGCGGCCGAGGAGGCGCTGCGCGAGCAGGCGGTGTCGCTCGCCCGCACCGGCGAGGAGCTGCAGCGGGTGAACCACCAGCTCCAGGCGCGGCAGCAGGAGCTGGAGGCGGCGATGAGCGCCCGCAGCCGCTTCTACGCCTCCATGAGCCACGAGCTGCGCACCCCCATCAACGCCATCATGGGCTACAGCGCGCTCCTGCTCGACGACATCTACGGGCCGCTGAACCCCGAGCAGACGCGCGGCATCGAGCGGGCGAACAAGGCCGCCAAGCACCTGCTGGAGCTGGTGAACGACATCCTGGACCTCTCCAAGATCGAGGCCGGGAAGCTGGAGCTCGAGATCCAGCCCGCCACCTTCCCCAACGTGATCCAGGACCTGTTCGTGACCGTGCGCCCGCTCGCCGACCAGCACGGCTCGGAGCTGGCGCTGGAGCACGCGGGCGACCCGGTGACGGTGATCACCGACGCGCGCCGGGTGCGGCAGATCCTGCTGAACCTGCTCTCCAACGCCATCAAGTTCGGCGAGGGGAAGCCGATCACCGTGGAGTCTCGCGCGAGGGACGACGGCGGGGTGGAGATCGACGTCACCGACCGGGGGATCGGCATCCCGCGCGAGGACCTGGACAAGATCTTCGACGAGTTCGTGCAGCTCTCGCAGCCCAACCAGCACCAGGGAACGGGGCTGGGGTTGCCGATCTCGCGGCGCCTGGCCGTGCTGCTGGACGGGAGCCTCACGGTGCGCTCGGCGCCGGGCGAGGGGAGCACCTTCCGGCTCGCGCTCCCGGCCAAGGTCACCGACGTGGGCGGCGTGGCGCTGATCGAGAGCGGCTTCCCCTCGCCCAACGGCGCGCCGCCCATCGCCGACCTGCCCACGATCCCCGACCTCCCGGTCGCCACCCCCATCGCCCTCGTGCCGCCTCCCGCCGACGCGTCAGCCGAGGTGCCCGCCGCCGAGGCTCCGTCTGCCCAGGCACCGGAGCCGCTCGCGGACCCCGGCGAAGCGGCCACGCCGCCGTCCTCCGCCGAGACGCGCCGCCGCAAGCGCGACGCCCGCGGCCGCGGCGATACGCCCTCCCCGCCCCCCGCCGAGGCGCCGCGCGCCGAATCCCCCGAGGCGTCCGAAGCGGAGCCCGCCGAATCCACCGACCCTGCCGCCCACGTCGCGAGCTGACCCAACGCCGGTCCTGCAGGCTGTCCCCTGTTCCCTGTTCCCTCGCGGTTCCCGTCCCGTGACACGCCCGTTACAGCGCACCGATACAATGCAGGCTGACCCTACAGGAGGTGAGCCTTGCCGACCGCTTCTGCGCCGCAGCATTATGCCGGGCCGCCCTCCGATCTGATCGGAGCTTCCCGCTCCGCGCCGTCCGGCACCCCGAAGATGGCCAACGCCCACATCCTGGTGGTCGACGACGAGCCCGACATCTCGGCGCTGGTGGCGTACCACCTCGCGCGCGAGTCGTACCGGGTGCGCACGGCGGCCAGCGGGCCCGAGGCGATCCGCGCCGTGGAGCTGGAGCGGCCCGACCTGATGGTGCTCGACCTGATGCTTCCGGGGATGAGCGGCCTGCAGGTGCTCGAAGAGCTGCGCCGCCGCCCGGAAACGGCGGAGATCCCGGTGATCCTGCTCACCGCCCGCCGCGAGGAGCAGGACCGCATCGCCGGCCTCAAGCTGGGCGCCGACGACTACGTGGCCAAGCCGTTCTCGCCACAGGAGCTGATCCTGCGCGTGGGCGCGGTGCTGCGCCGCGTGCAGCAGGCGCCGCCGGCGGGGAAGGGCGGCAAGGTGGTGCGGGTGGGGCCGTTCACCGTCGACACCGGCGCCGCCCGCGCGGACGTCGACGGCGCCGAGCTGGACCTGACGCCCACCGAGTACCGCCTGCTGCTCACGCTGATGGAGCGCCGCGGCCGCGTGCAGAGCCGGCGCCAGCTCCTGGAGGCGGTGTGGGAGGTCACGGCCAACATCGCCACCCGCACGGTCGACATGCACGTGCAGCGGCTCCGCAACAAGGTCGGGGAGCACGCCGACTGGATCGAGACGGTGCGCGGCTTCGGGTACCGCTTCCGCACCGATCCGCCCGCCTGAGGCTCAGTGGCGGCCGAAAGGATGGGCCGGGAGGAATCGATGCGATTCTCCCCGGCTCATTTGATTGTATACTAAGAAATCTCTCACCGGGTCACGGAGGAAAATCGAGGGAAGGCATGCGGTTCCTCCGCGTCCCCTGTGACCCCTGTGAGAGATTCCTTTTTCTGTAGAACCATTCGCCCGACGAGGCCCGTGCACCTTCGCGCCGACCAGAAGCTCTTCCTCAGCTACCTCGCGGTGATCGCGGCCGTGGTGGTGGCGCTCACGCTGGGCGTGGGCTCCATGCTGCGCCGCAACCTCACCAGCATGGTCGCGGACGACATGCGCCGCGAGCTGTACCTGGTGCGCACCATCGACGAGCAGAACCCGTCGATCGACCCCGACTCGCTCGCCAACTGGCTGGGGAGGGTCACCGGCCGCCGCATCACCGTGATCGCCCGCGACGGCGGGGTGCTGGGGGACTCGGAGAAGGACGGCCCGGCGCTCAAGGCGATGGAGAACCACGGGAACCGCCCCGAGGTGCGCGAGGCGTTCGAGGGCCACCTGGGCGAGGCGCACCGCGTGAGCTCCACCATCGGGGCCGAGTACCTCTACCTGGCCACCCGCTCCTCCAACGGCCTGGTGATCCGCGTCTCCGAGCCGCTGCGCCAGGTGAAGCGCGCCGTGGGCCGGGTGCAGCGGGGGATCTTCGGCGTGGGGGTGATCGCGCTGATCCTCACCGGGCTGCTCTCCTTCGGCTTCAGCCGCGTGGTCACCCACCCGCTGCGCCGGCTCGCGGGGGCCGCGCGCGCCATGGCTGCCGGCGACCTGGCCCAGCGCGCCCGCGCCGGCGGGCGCGACGAGCTGGGGGAGATGGCCGACGCGCTGAACATGCTGGCTGGCGAGCTGCAGCGCCGCCTGGGCCAGCTCGAGGGCGAGCGCGCCGAGATGCAGGCGCTGATCGATTCCATGTCCGAAGGCGTGATCGCGGTCGACGCGCAGGGGAAGGTGCGGCGCGCGAACCCCGCGGCCCGGCACATGTTCTCCCTTTCCGCCGACCCGCGCGGCATCGCCCCCGAAGAGGTGGCGCGGCGGCCGGGCTTCCTCGACACCGTGGGCCGCGCGCTCGCCGGCGAGGCGGTGCCCGCGACCGACGTCACCGTCGACGGACGCAGCCTGCTCGCCACCGCCCAGCCACTCCCCGCCGGCGGCGCGGTGATGGTGTTCCTGGACGTGTCGCAGCTCCGCCGGCTGGAGGGGGTGCGGCAGGACTTCGTGGCCAACGCCTCGCACGAGCTGAAGACGCCGCTCACCGCCATCCGCGGCTACAGCGAGACCCTCCTCGACCCCGACCTCCCCCCGGAGCTGCGCCGCCGCTTCGCCGAGACGGTGCGCGCCAACGCCGACCGGCTGCAGCGCATCGTCGACGACCTGCTCGACCTGTCGCGGCTGGAGTCGGGCGGGTGGCGGGTGCAGCCCGAGATCGTCTCCGTCGCCGACCTGGCGGACGACGCCTGGGGCGGGTGCCGCGAGCAGGCCGAGCGGAAGCAGGTGCGCTTCTCCGTCGGCGTTCCCCACGAGGCGGAGTTCGTCTATGCCGACCCCTCGGCGCTGCGGCAGATCCTCAGCAACCTCTTCGGCAACTCGCTGCGCTACGTCCCCGACGGCGGGGCCATCGAGGTGAGCGCGCGCCCCGTGGCGGGCCCGGCGCTCGACGGCGGGCGCACGCCGGCCGGGCGCGGGGGAGCCGCGGGGGCCGCGGGGTGGATCCGCGTGGAGGTGCGCGACACCGGGGCCGGGATCGCCTCGACGCACCTCCCCCGCATCTTCGAGCGCTTCTACCGCGCCGACGCCGCGCGCTCGCGCGAAGACGGCGGCACCGGGCTGGGCCTCGCCATCGTCAAGCACATGGTGGAGGGCCACGGCGGCACCGTGCAGGCCGAGAGCCTCCTGGGCGCCGGCACCACCATCCGCTTCACCCTCCCCGCCCCCGACGAGCCCGACGCCACGCAGGAAGACGCCTCGCACACGTCAGCCGAATCCGCGTCCCTGGCCGACTGACG
This sequence comes from Longimicrobium sp., assembly GCA_035995965.1. Classification (GTDB taxonomy): domain Bacteria; phylum Gemmatimonadota; class Gemmatimonadetes; order Longimicrobiales; family Longimicrobiaceae; genus Longimicrobium. Next base: position 8,649 of record DASYJZ010000474.1, read on the forward strand.
CTGTTCAACTGCGTCCATGATGTTGCGCCGCTGGCCGCTTTCTCACGATCGCTTCCCTGCGGCGGAGCCGCCGTTTACCTTCGGGGATGCAGTGCCGTGAGCTGCCACGCGGGGAGGAGATCATGAGGATACGAAGCAAGCCGTTCCGCACGCTGAAGACACCCGTCGGCAAACCCGATCACTTCACGGTCGAGCAAGCCGACGCCGCGGTGCTCGCCGTGATGGCGGAGCGTGGAGAGACACCCGTGCTCGACTCGGTGGAGGAGCCGGCATACCTCGACCTGCGGCGAGGGAGATCGCAATCACGCCGCAAGCCGGTCGAGGATGCTCGCCGCTGAGAGCGTGTTCATCAATTGTCCGTTCGACCTCGAATACCGGCCGCTCCTGCGGGCGCTGGTCTTCTCGGTTCAAGATTGTGGCTTTGTTGCGCGCAGCGCGCTGGAACGCGATGACGGCAGCGAGGTCCGAATCGAGAAGATCCGCCGCATCATCGGTGAATCCGCGTTCGGCGTCCACGACATCTCGCGCACCGAGCTGGACGCCGACACCGCCCTTCCACGGTTCAACATGCCGTTGGAGCTCGGCCTGTTCCTCGGCGCGAAGTATTTTGGAGGAGCGGGGCATGCACGGAAGTCGTGCGTGATCTTCGACCGGGAGCGCTACCGGTACCAGACGTTCTGCAGCGATCTCGCCGGGCACGATATACGGGCGCACGGCGGGGCGGAGGACGAGGTCATCCGCGCGGTGCGCAATGCCGCGCAAACCTGGATGCCGGACCGGAGCTTTCCCGGCGCGCGCACGATGTTCGACCGGTACTCCCGCTTCGTGCAGAGCCTGCCGCGGCTCGCCTCGCGGATCGCGCTCGATCCCGACGAGCTCACCTTCAGCGACCTGTCGTTCCTGATCGCCCGCTGGCTGCGGAGGAACAATCCGCGCCCTCCGTTCCGGAAGCCCGCCGCGGGTTGACACATCGGTGGAACTTCGCTATTCTACGCGTCTGTCCCGACCATGCCTTTCCGCCCTCGGGTACGCCGGGGCGGCGATTTTTTCATACCATCCAGTGCCGGGAAGCCGGCGGACGCGGCGCGCACGGTGGAGCGCGCTTGCAAGCGGAGTGTCATGAAGACGTATTCCGTCAAGGCGGGAGAGATCGAGCACAACTGGTACGTGGTCGACGCGGCCGGGAAGATCCTGGGGCGCGTGGCCACCGAGGTCGCTCGCATCCTCCGCGGCAAGCACAAGCCCATCTACACCCCGCACCTGGACACCGGCGACTACGTGGTGGTGGTCAACGCCGACCAGGTGCAGCTGAGCGGGAACAAGGCCGACCAGAAGACCTACTTCCGCCACTCGGGGTACATGGGGCACGAGAAGTTCATCCCCTTCAAGGAGATGCTGGCCAAGCACCCCGAGCGGGTGATCGAGCTGGCGGTGAAGGGAATGCTCCCCAAGAACGCGCTGGGGCGGCAGATGCGCCACAAGCTCAAGGTGTACGCGGGCCCCGAGCACCCGCACACGGCGCAGAACCCGGAACCCCTCACCTTCTGAGCATCGCCTGGTAATGGCTATCGAACAGTACCACGCCATCGGCCGCCGCAAGACGTCGGTGGCCCGCGTCTACCTCCGCCCCGGCAACGGGACCTGGGAGGTGAACGGCCGCACCCTGGAGCAGCACCTGCCCCGGCACGTGCTGCGGCAGTCGGCCACCCGCCCGCTGGCGGCCACCGAGACCGAGGGCCAGTTCGACGTGAAGGTCACGGTGAACGGCGGCGGCCTGCGCGGCCAGGCCGACGCGATCCGCTTGGGCGTGGCCCGCGCGCTGCTCAAGGTGAACGAGGACTTCCGCAGCAAGCTGCGCGTGGAGAGCCTCCTCACCCGCGACCCGCGCGAGGTGGAGCGCAAGAAGCCCGGACGTCCGGGCGCCCGCAAGCGCTTCCAGTTCAGCAAGCGCTAGTTGGGACGGGCTCGCCGAGAGCCCGGCGTTAGACCCTGCGTTATACTTGAAGAGTTCTGTCCCGGCCCGCTCGCGGGCTGGGACAAATTCACGGCCGGCAAGGAGCCGGCAATAGGATGTTCGGTTCCGGACCCCCGGGTAGTACAAAACGGTCCGGGACGCGCAAACATCTATCTCCTGAGGAGGAACTTTGGCAGTTGAAATAACGATGAAAGAGTTGCTGGAGGCTGGAGTTCATTTCGGCCACCAGACCCGCCGCTGGAATCCGAAGATGAAGGAATATATCTTCGGCGAACGTAACGGTATCTATATTGTCGATCTGCAGAAGACGCTGAAGATGTTCAAAGACGCCGCCCGGTTCGTGGGAGAAATGGCGGCCCAGGGCAAGAACGTATTGTTCGTCG
>DASYJZ010000475.1:0-9135 GCA_035995965.1 Longimicrobium sp.
CTTCACCCGCCCTGGCAGCGGCGCCGCGTCGGCCTCCGTCGCCACGTCGTCCCCCGCCGCGGCAGCGCCGGCCGGGGCGAGGCGCCAGAGCAGGTACGCGCATGCCACCACCAGCACCGCCAGCAGCGCGTAGCCCCCGGCCCAGACGCGGCTCTGCTCCATCAGGCGCAGCCGCGGCTCCATCACGAAGGGATAGCCGAGGAGCGCGATCATGCTCCCCAGGTTGCTGGCGGCGTACAGCCAGTAGGGGTTCCCCGCCCCGGGGTGGCCCGTCCCCGCGAACCACTTCTGCAGCATCGGCCCCGTCGCCGAGAGGGCGAAGAAGGGGAGGCCGACGGTGGTGAGCATCAGCAGGAGGAGCCACGGGATCGGCGCGGCGCCCCCGTGCGGCGCCGCCCCGGCCACGCTGATGGGGAGCAGCACGGCGGCCAGCGCCAGCAGCGCCACGTGCACCGCCGCCTGCCGCCTCACCCCCAGCCGCTTCGCGCCCACGTGGGCATAGAGGTAGCCGCCCAGGAGCGCCGCCTGGAAGAAGAGCATGCAGGTGTTCCATACCGCCGGCGTGCCGCCCAGCAGCGGCAGCACCATGCGGCTGAACATGGGCTGCACCAGGAAGAGCAGGAACGCGCTGGTGAAGATGGCCGCGGTGTACACGGCCAGCACCGCGCCGCCCGCGGCGGGGCGCGCGGGGACGGTCGCCGGGGCGGGGGAGACGGCGGGGGGCGCCTGCGAGCTCACGAAGGGCTTCTCACGGTGGATGTCGAAAGGGTCCCCACGCAGAGCCGCGGAGACGCGGGAGAGCTCGCGGCTCTGCCCGGCGTCTCCGCGGCTCCCGGGTGAGCCACGTCTTCTGGAGCGCTCACGGATGCGGGACGGCCTCCGGCTCCACCGGCTGCTGGACGATCGTGGGGTGCGTAACCGTGCCGACGGGCGGCTCCGGGTGCTGCATGGCGAACACCGGCACCGCCAGCACGGCGCCCAGCAGCGGCCCCACCACGTAGTAGAGCACGTGCCCCACCGGCTGCCCGCCGATGACGCAGTGGATGAGCGCGGGACCCAGTCCCACGGCGGGGTTGAAGGCGCCGCCGGAGATCGGCCCACCCGCGAAGGCGCCGACGAGCACCGTGAACCCGATCGCCAGCCCGAAGTACGAGTTCCCCTCCGTCTCACGCGCCGTGGCGACGTTCAGCACCACCAGCGCCAGCGCGAAGGTGAACAGCACCTCCACCACCAGGACCTGCACCATCCCGGCATCCGGCGCGGGAGCCGGCACGAAGGTATTTCCCGTGACGGCGTAGACGGCGAGCGCGGCGAGCACCGCGCCCGCGAGCTGCGCGACGACGTAGCCGGCGGCCTCGGCCGGGGTGACCTTGCGGCGCAGCAGCATGGCCGTGGTGACCGCGGGGTTGTAGTGCGCCCCGGAGACGGCGCCGCCCATGTAGACCATCACCATCAGCACCGACCCGATCGCCACCGGTGCCAGCGGCTCCCCCGCCGTGACGGTGAGCCCTATGGTCAGCACCAGGAAGAAGGTCCCGATCGCCTCGGTGACGAGCTTGCGGGTCATGGGAGTGTCTCCGATGTGAATGGGCACCGCCGCGCGCGCCGGGTGGAGCGCGGGATGCGGCTGAGTGTTGCGAGGAGCCGGGATGAGTCCGGCAATGTATATCCTCGGGACGGCGCGGCAACAAGAAGCCGGCATCACCATGGTGTGCCGGCAGCCGAGCGGAAAGCCTGTTCGTGGGATGGTCCTCGCCACCTCGCCACACAGCCGGTCGCGGGCACCTCGGCGTCGCGAGGATGTACGGCGGCTCAGCGCGCGAGCCCCCTTTGCAACGCGTCGAGGTTGCGGCTTACGGAGGTCCAGTCCCGGATCGCCCCCTGTCCCGGGACAGCTCGGAGACGGATTGCCGCGTCCTTCGCATCGTCGTTCAGCCCGTGCAGGGACACTGCCTGCTCCAGCGCCTTTCGGCTCTCTCGCGTGCTGAAGAACGCCGCGTCCTTCCGGCTCGCGGCGAGACGACCGGCCTCGGTCCAGGCTCCGAGGGCGAAGTAGTCCGGATCGACGACGCGGACGACGTCGGTTCGTGCGGCCTCCAGCCGCCGCAGCACGTCGCGACGAGCCCAGGGGGTAAGCTGCGCGATGTCGCCGTATCCGGGTGCCGCCCAACTCGGCCCGGACTCATCTGCCGATTTCAACACAGCCGCCGCCGTCCGGGCACGCTCCGACACCTGTGCACTGTCACCCGCGTTGGCCGACACCACCATGTCCAGGTGCAGTGCGCCGACGCGGGCTGCGATTCCTGTCTCGTCTGCGACGCCGCCGCCACCGCGCGTCGCGCCCCAGGCGGGCTCCCACGGCGCCGGGAGGCGAGCACCGGGTGTCCATGAAAGCGCGTAGAGGTGGTCCGGGTCACGCCAGCTGTCACCGTTCAGCCGCGACCGGAGCACCGGGACGAGCGCGAGCGCGGCGAGCCCCGCGGCGATAGCGAGGGGTACGGCCACGCGCCACACCGTCGCGCGGCGCGGACGGAGGGGGATCACCCCCGTCTCGCGAACCAATTCCCGGCCACTGGCAGACTCTTTTGCGGACGATCCGTCCTCCTCCGCCTCCCGCAGCACGGCGGCGGTGTCGGCGAACACTTCATAGTCGGCGTCGTCCGTCGCGAGCCGGGTGAGAAGCTCGGTGCGGCGATGCAAGTCGAGGCGCCCGTCCAGCAAGGCGCCGATCTCTTCGTCTACTCGATCATTCACCGTACGCGCCTTCTCGCATGGGTCATCGTCCCTGTTGGACGGACAACGCGGCCGTGAATCGCATGCTTCGCGTCCATTGCGTCAATCCGCCAGGAGCTCGCGGACGTCTTCGGCCGTCACGCCGCAGCGTTCCAGGTCCACGCGCAGCTTCGCGCGGAGCTGGTCGATGCGCCGGTAGAGCGGCTTCTGCTCCAGGCGCAGGGCGCGCGCCACGTCGGCCACGCTCCGCCCGTCGCCGAAGCGCATGCGCAGGATGTGGCACTCCTCCGCGGGAAGCTGCTCCATCACCTTGAAGAGCGCCGCCAGCAGCGCGCTCTTGTGGCGGTCGAGCTCCATCCCCCCGATGCCGCTGTCCGCCGAGTCACCGGCGGGGGCGTTCTCGATCGCCGGGGTGGAGACCTCCTTCGCCCGCATCGGCTGGCGGGCGGGGAGCCGGCCGAGGATGCGCGCCAGCTCGGCGTCTGACAGCTCCGTCTTCCCCGCGCTGCGGAGCTGCTCGGCCGCCTGGGCCAGGGTGCAGCCGTCGCGGTGCACCAGCGTCTCCAGGTCCTTGGCGAGCTGCCCCTCGCGCTCGGCGGCGGCCGAATTGCGCCACCGGCCCCACCGCTCGCGGGCGTACTCGTGGAAGCGCCGCACCACCAGCGTGGCGATGTAAGTGGTCGCGGAGCAGTCGCCCCGGAACTTGCGCAGGTCCGCGTAGTCGTGCTCCATCAGCTTCAGCTTCGCCACCGAGGCGAAGTCTTCGGCGTCGTCGCCCCACACGCCGTGCTTGCGGCACACGATGCCGGCGACCTTCTCGATCCACGGCAGGTTCTCGAGGAAGAGCGTCCCCGGGTCCATGGGTTCGGGCATAAACGTCGGCACCGAGGGAGATGGAGGCGCAGGATCATCGAAGATGGTATCAACGTACGCGCGGGAGACGCTCATATCAACGCACCCGTCGGAAGTGCATCCCGCAGCCGTGGCCTGAACAGGCCGGCCCACCTGTAACTCGGTCGCCGCACGTGAGGTTCCCGGCCCGCTCACCGACGGAGTGTGAATGCGACGTGGTAACGAAATTCTCACCGGGTGGATGGCTTCCACGCAACGGCCCAGGAACCGGAGGCTCGCGGCGCGGCCCCTCCGCGCGCCGCGCAAGCCGTCGGCCGTGGTCGCGGGGGCGTGGCGATGAACACCGTCGACCCGCGGCGCATCGGGGACGGCGGCGCCGCACGATCCGGCCGGACTCGCGCCGTTCACGCCATCGCCGCACTCTTCATCGTGACGGGGGTGCTGCACTTCGTCATCCCGCGCAGCTACGAATCCATCGTGCCGCCGTTCCTGCCGGCGCGGCTCTTCCTCGTCTACCTGAGCGGCGCCTGCGAGCTCGCGGGCGCCGCCGGGCTGCTGGTGCCGCGGACCCGCCGCGTGGCCGCGCTCGGGCTGATCGCGCTGCTCGCCGCCGTCTTCCCGGCGAACGTGCAGATGCTCGTGAACGCCGTCGGGGCCGGGAAGGGGGAGTTGCAGGTCGCGCTGCTCTGGCTGCGGCTGCCGCTGCAGCTCGTGCTGATGTACCTCGTCTGGCGAACGGCCGGCCGCCGCCGGCGCTGAGGTTCGGCCGCCGCGCACCGCGGCCGCGCGGCGTGGGACGAGGATGGATCGCGTCCGTCTCATCTCCTGCTCCTTCCGGGTGGTTTCGCCTCTCGCGCCGGCGCCGTTGCGGACGCGTGCCGGAAGGATGCGCCGCGAGCCTCAACCCGCCGTCCTGCTAGCCATCAACTCACTATCAAGTCTCGGCCGCGCTGTTTCGGTCGACCCGACTCCGAGCGCTTCGGGGCTCGTGCTGCTGCCCCGGCTATAGATCCTTCGGACTGCGGGCCATGGTGTTTCCTCGATGCTTGCGTGGCCGTCCTCAGGATGACGTCCCCGGAAGGCGTGTGGTCGAACCACTTCCCACACGGGCTTTCATCTTCCCCAATCCGCACGGCAAACCCATCTTCCACACCGACGGCCGGCGCGGCCGCTCCCACGCCTGCACTCCATTCTCCCGCGGACTCAATGCGCATCCTGGTGGTGGAGGACGACCCGGCGCTCCTGCGGATCCTGAACGAGGGGTTCCGCGAGCACCGCATCGACGTGGTGAGCGCCCGGACCTTCCACGAGGGGCGCGAGAAGGCCGCGCTCGGGACGTACGCGGTCATCATCCTCGACGTGGGCCTGCCGGGCGGGAGCGGCTTCGACCTCTGCAAGCGCATCCGATCCAACGGCGTCTCCACGCCGGTGATGATGCTGACCGCCCGCGACGCGGTGGACGACCGCGTCTTCGGACTGGAGTCCGGGGCCGACGACTACCTGGTGAAGCCCTTCGCCTTCAAGGAGCTGCTCGCGCGCGTGCAGGCGCTGGCGCGGCGGCCGCCGCAGATCGCCCCCGAGCGGCGCGCCGTGGCCGACCTGGAGGTGGACCTGCGCACCCGCGAGGTCCGCCGCGCTGGGCGCCAGCTCCAGCTCACCGCCAAGGAGTTCGAGCTGCTCGAGTTCCTCCTGCGCAACGAGGGCTCGGTGGTGGACCGCGCTGCGATCACGGCGGCGGTGTGGGACGACAACCACGACCCGTTCACCAACGTGCTCGAGGTGCTGGTGCGCCGGCTGCGCCGCAAGCTCGACGACGAGTTCGAGCCCAAGCTCATCCACACCCTGCGCGGCGCCGGCTACCGCTTCGGGGTGTAGCCGTGCAGCTCCCGCTGCGCCGCCTGCGGCTGCGCCTGACCGCCTGGTACGTGGGCAGCTTCGCCGCCATCCTGCTGGTGGTGGGGTTCGGGATGTACTGGGTGACGGCGCAGGAGGTGGAGGCGCAGCTCGGCCGCTCCCTGGCCGCCGCCACGGCCGAGGTGGTGCGCGCCGCCAAGGTCGCCGAGAGCGAGGGCGTCCCCTCGGCCGAGGCGGCGCGGGGGGCGGTGGAGGTGATCGAGGTCCCCGGGAGCAACCTCTACCTCTTCGACGCGGATGGCCGGGTGATGACCCCCGGCGCGCCGCGCGGCCGGGTGCGCCGGGCGGCCGCGGACGCGCTGCGCGACGGCTCCGCCGCGGCGAGCTTCGAGGCCGCGGACGGCGTCTGGCGGCTGCACGCGCGCCGCTTCTCCCTCGCCGACGGCCGCGCCTACGTGGCAGTGACGGTCGCCGACCTGGCGCAGGTCGAGGCGCAGTCGCTGCGGCTGATCGAGACCTTCGTGGCGGGGGCGTTCGTGGCGCTGCTGATGGTGGCGCTGGTCGGCCATCACCTGGTGGACATCTCCATCCGCCCGGTGCAGGCGGCGTACGAGGAGATGCGCCGCTTCCTGGCCGACGCCGCGCACGAGCTGCGCACGCCGGTGGCGGTGCTGCGCGCCCGCGCCGAGGTCGCCCTGCAGCGTGAGCGGGCGCCCGCCGAGTACCGCGGCGCGCTCGCCGAAGTGGGGCGCGAGGCGGAGGTGATGGGGCGCATCGTGGACGACCTGCTGATCCTGGCGCGGGTGGAGACGGGGGTGCGGGCGGTGATGAAGGAGCCCGTGTACCTCGACGACCTGGTGAGCGGCGCCGCGGCGGCGGCGGGGGTGCTGGCGGAGTCGCGCGGCGTGCGGCTGGAGGTGGGCGAGTTCGACGAGGCCGGGGTGACGGGCGACCCCGCGCTCCTGCGCCAGCTCCTGCTGATCCTGCTGCAGAACGCGGTGAAGTACACCCCCAACGGCGGCGCGGTGCGGGTGGACGTGCACTCCCGCGGCGGGTCGCCGACGGTGGTGGTGGAAGACACGGGGATGGGGATCGCGCCCGGCGAGCTGCCGCACGTCTTCGAGCGCTTCTACCGCGGCGAGGAGGCGCGGGGGGTGACCGAGGGCGCGGGGCTCGGCCTGTCGATCGCGCGGCGCATCGTCGCGGGGCACGGAGCGCGCATCGACGTGCGCTCGGCGCCGGGGCGGGGGACGCGGGTGACGGTGGTGTTCCCGCCGGGCGTGCGGAGCGCGTGAAAGCCTCGCAACGGCCGTTTCACGCAGAGACGCGGAGGAACGGAGAGACCGGGTCCGGACGCACCCCGATCACCCACGTCATCCTGGGGCCGGTTCCACCGAAACGTAGGCAGCAACAACGGTTGGAAGACCGAAGGATCCGTAGCCGAACCTCGGAGTCGAACCGCCGCATCGCCACTGTCAATTGCTCGTTTCATCAGGCTCTCCTGCTGTAATCTTCCTGACAGGTTCCCCGTGATAGCTTGTCGCGCAGATGCTCCACACAGGGTTCGAACCCGCGTCGGCGCAAGCCGCGCGGTTCGGGTGAGGGGGCCGGGGGGTGGGCCCCGGTTCCTCTCTCCACCCGATATAGCGCAGGCGGCCAAGAGTCGCTCGGCGCAGCAGGAAAGACCGCGCGGCCTCACGGCCAGACGGTCCAGGCGAGGAAGCTGGGGGGTGGGCCCCGGTCTTCCTCGCCGCTTTTTGCCCCCCGCGGGCACCGCCGATCCGGGCGGTGCCCGCGGCCGTCGTTGGGGGTCTCGGAGGCGACGTGACCGCTTCTTGCGCTGACGACGCGAGGGGCTGTCGACGAAAGATGCGGACGGGGGGACCATGAGGGAGACCGGCGGCGCGGCGGCGGACGACTTCGTGCTCTTCGGGGGCACCGCCAACCCGCGGCTGGCGGAGGCGGTCGCGCGTGAGCTGGGGGTGGCGCTGGGGCGCTCGCGCGTCGACCGCTTTCCCGACGGCGAGCTGTCGGTGAGCCTGCTGGACTCGGTGCGCCGCAAGGACGTCTACGTGGTGCAGCCCACCTCGCCGCCGGTGAACGACCACCTGATGGAGCTCCTCGCCTTCGCCGACGTCTGCCGGCGCGCGGCGGCGGCGCGGGTGACGGCGGTGGTGCCGTACTTCGGCTACGCGCGCGCGGACCGGCGCGACGGCCGCCGCGAGCCCATCACCGCCAGCATGGTGGCCGCGCTGATGCAGACCGCGGGGATCCACCACGTCCTCTCCGTCGACCTGCACACGCCGCAGGTGGAGGGGTTCTTCCAGGTCCCCGTCGACGCGCTCTCCGCCGTGGACGAGATCGCGCGTTCGCTCGCCGGCACCCTTCCGCCCGACCTCACCGTGGTATCGCCGGACGCGGGGCGGGTGCGGATGGCCACGGACTACGCGCGGCTGCTCGGCGCGCCGGTGGCGATCATCATCAAGCGGCGCGAGGGCGGCTCCGAGACCGAGGTCACGCACCTGGTGGGCGACGTGCGCGGGCGCGCCTGCCTGGTCGTGGACGACATGATCTCGTCGGGCGGCACACTGGTCGCCAGCATCCGCGCGCTGCGCGACGCCGGCGCGCGCGAATTCCACGTCGCCGCCACGCACGGGCTGCTGGTGGGCGATGCGTGCGCGCGGCTGGAGGAGGCGGGCGTGCGCGAGGTGGTGGTCACCGACACCGTCGCCGTGCCCTGCCGCGACTGGCCGCGCCTGCGCGTGGTCTCCCTCGCGCCGATGCTCGCCGAGGTCATCCGCCGCATGGTCTCGCGCGAGTCCATCTCCGAGATGTTCTGACGCTTCACTGGGGCGATCGAGTCCGGCAAAAGCGCCTCACGCAGAGCCGCAGAGCCGCAGAGACCCTGGGCCGTTTTCTCTGCGGATCCGCGGCTCTGCGTGAAACCCGTCGTTTTTCCTTGGCTGCCCGGGTATCGAACCTGCGTGCCCCCGGGGGCGTGATCCCACTCGCTTAACATACGCCAGCGAGCGAATGGTGATGGAGGCAGCGCGTCGGTTGCCGGTGGGGGCCGAGGTCCTCGCCGGGGGCGGAGTGGGCTTCCGCGTGTGGGCGCCCCGGCGGCAGCGGGTCGACGTCGTGCTGGAGCGCGGGCCGGGGCAGGGCGAGGGGCCTGTCGCGCTGGAGGCGGAGGGCGACGGGTACTTCTCCGGCACCGTCTCCGCCGCGGCGGCGGGGAGCTGCTACCGCTACCGGCTGGACGGCGGCGACGCCTTCCCGGACCCGGCGTCGCGCTTCCAGCCGGAGGGGCCGCACGGGCCGTCGGAGGTGATCGACCCCGCGTCGTTCGTGTGGACGGACGCGGGGTGGGGCGGCGTGGCGCTGCAGGGGCAGGTGATCTACGAGCTGCACGTGGGATGCTTCACTCCGGCGGGCACCTGGGAGGCAGCCGCCGCGCAGCTCCCCGAGCTCGCTCGCTTCGGCGTCACACTGGTCGAGGTGATGCCCATCGCCGACTTCCCCGGCCGCTTCGGGTGGGGATACGACGGCGTCGACCTCTACGCCCCCACCCGGCTCTACGGCCGCCCCGACGACTTCCGCGCCTTCGTGGACCGCGCGCACGCCGTCGGCGTCGGCGTGGTCCTCGACGTGGTCTACAACCACCTGGGGCCTGACGGGAACTACCTCGCCCAGTTC
>DASYJZ010000476.1:0-6501 GCA_035995965.1 Longimicrobium sp.
CGGCACGCCGGGGCCGCGGTCGGCCACGCGGAACACCAGCCGGTCCCCCTCGCACGCGGCGGAGAGGTCGATGGGCTCGTCGCGCCCGTACTTGTGCGCGTTCTCGACCAGGTTCACCAGCACGCGCAGCGACTGCACGAAGTCCAGCCGTCCCAGCAGCAGCGGCTCGGCGGGATCCAGGCTCGCGCGGACCTCCCGCTCGCCGATGGAGCCCGAGACGCGCTGCAGGGCGGCGCCGATCAGGTCCTCGGCCGCGACGATCTCCAGCGCGACCGGCAGCTCTCCGGCGTTCAGCCGCGACAGGTCCAGCAGGTCGGCCACGAAGCGGTTGAGCCGGTCCGCCTCCTCCTCGATGATCACCGCGCGGTCGTCGCCGTGCTCGGCCAGGTCGTGCGCCAGCGCCTTGATGGTGGTGAGCGGCGTGCGCAGGTCGTGCGACACCGAGGCGATCAGCGCGTCCTTCAGCCGGTCGGCCTCGCCCAGCGCCTTGGCACGCGCCGCTTCCACCGAGAGCCGGCCGATCTCGTCGGCGCGGCGGCGCGCCTCGCCGGCCTCGCTGCGCGCGCGGAAGAGGAGGTGCGTGGCGACGGCGGCGACGGCCAGGAAGGTGAAGAGGACGAGCCAGTCGCGCGGGTCGTGGATGGCGAGGGTGCCGTACGGGGGGATGAAGACGGCGTTGAAGCAGAGGAAGGCGAGGAGTGCGACCGCGAAGCCGCGCGCGCGCGTGCCCCGCGTGCTGGCCGCCAGCACCAGCAGCAGGTAGGCCAGCGCCACGTGCGCCTTGTCGAGCGCGGGGCGGACGGCGGCCATCGCGGCCGTGAGCGCCGCGAGGGCGGCGAGCCAGGCGGCCCACCCCAGCGCGGCGCGGCCGCGTCCGGCGTCGCCCGGGCGCACGCTCACTCCAGCGCCTGGAAGCGGTAGCCCACCCCCGGCTCGGTCACGATGAGCGTGGGGCGCACCGGGTCGCGCTCGATCTTCCGCCGCAGGTTGGCCACGTGCACGCGCAGGTACGCCTGCGGGTCGCCGCCCCCCGCGCGCCCCCACACCGCGCGGAAGATCTGGTCGTGCGTGAGCGTGCGCCCGGCCTGGCCCACGAAGGCGCGCAGGAGGTCCCACTCCGTGGGCGTGAGGTGGATCTCGCCCACGGCGCCGGTGAGCACGCGCCGCGCGAGGTCGATCCTGAGCCCTTCCACCTCGAGCGGTCCCTCGCCGCCGGCGCGCGGGGCGGCCCGGGAGCGGCGGAGCTGCGCGCGGACGCGGGCCCGGAGCTCCGCCGTGCTGAACGGCTTGGTCACGTAGTCGTCGGCGCCCGCGTCCAGCAGCGCCACCTTCTCGTGCTCCGAATGGCGCGCCGAGAGCACCACGATGGGCGCCGACGACCACCTGCGCAGCTCGGCGCACACGCTCGCGCCGGCGATGTCGGGGAGCCCCAGGTCGAGCACGATCAGGTCCGGCCGCTCGGCGGCGGCCCGGTCGATCCCCTCGCGCCCGGTGGCGGCTTCGAGCACGCGCACCCCGGCGCCCTCCAGCGCGTTCCTCACCACGCGGCGGATCTGCAGCTCGTCGTCGATCACCAGGATGGTCGTGTCGCCCATGGGTTCATGTCGGCGCTGGGGAGGAGAGGCGCATCCGCGGCACCACGGCCGGCAGCAACATGCTCCAGTCGGGGCGGACGCGCATCCCCATTAAGAAACCACAAAGACTTTTCGCGCGGGAGTGAGCAACCACGCGGCGGAGCATCGCGCGTGCGTTGCAGCGCGTTGACCGTGCGGCGCGGCGCGCGCGAGCTTCTTCGGCTTCCGAATCCCGAGGCGGGTCGCGGGAGGTCCATCGAACGAACGGAGACCGTGTCGGGCCAACCAGATCCGGGCGAGGCGCCCCGGGGACGCTACCTCGCGGTGCTCTCCCTCACGGCGCTGGGCGTCGTCTACGGCGACATCGGCACCAGCCCGCTCTACGCGGTGCGCGAGTCGTTCCACCACTCCCACGGCATCGAGCCGACGCCGCGTAACGTGCTCGGCGTGCTCTCGCTGATCGTGTGGTCGCTGGTGCTGGTCATCACGGTGAAGTACGCGGCCGTGGTGCTGCGCGCCGACAACCGCGGCGAGGGCGGCATCCTGGCGCTCACCTCGCTGGTGACGCCGGTGGGGGCCACGCGCCGGAGCCCGCGCTGGGTGCTGATCATGCTCGGCCTGTTCGGCACCGCGCTCCTGTACGGCGACGGGATGATCACCTCGGTGATCTCGGTGCTCTCGGCGGTGGAAGGGCTGGAGGTCGCCACCCCCTTCTTCGCGCCGTACGTGGTGCCCATCACCATCGGGATCCTGATCGCGCTCTTCCTGATCCAGGCGAACGGAACGGAGCGCGTGGGGAAGCTCTTCGGCCCGGTGACGCTGGTGTGGTTCGTCGCCATCGCCGTGCTGGGGGTGACCCACATCGTGCGCGCGCCCAGGGTGTTCGCGGCGGTGAACCCACTCTACGGCGCGCGGTTCTTCGTGGAGAACGGGTGGCGCGGGTTCCTGGTCCTGGGCTCCGTCTTCCTGGTGGTGACGGGCGGCGAGGCGCTGTACGCCGACATGGGGCACTTCGGCAAGAAGCCCATCCGCGCGGCGTGGTACTGCGTGGTGCTCCCCGCGCTCCTGCTGAACTACTTCGGGCAGGGCGCGCTCCTGATGCGGGAGCCCTCGGCGGTGGAGAACCCCTTCTTCCGGATGGTACCGGGATGGGCGCTCTATCCCATGGTCGTGGTCGCCACCGCGGCCGCGGTGATCGCCTCGCAGGCGCTGATCACAGGGGCGTTCTCGCTCACCATGCAGGCGGTGCAGCTCGGCTACATCCCGCGGGTGGAGATCCAGCACACCTCCCGGCGCGAGCGCGGGCAGATCTACATCCCCAGCGTCAACTGGGTGCTGATGCTCGCCTGCATCGGCCTGACGCTGGGGTTCCAGCGCTCCACCAACGTGGCCGCCGCCTACGGGGTGGCCGTGACCACCACCATGGTGGTCACCACGCTCCTCCTCTTCACGGTGGAGCGGGAGCGCTGGAAGTGGCCGATCGCCGCCACGCTGGCGTTCACCGGGTTCTTCCTGGCGATCGACCTGGCCTTCTGGGGCGCGAACATCGTCAAGATCCCCCACGGCGGCTGGTTCCCGCTGGTGGTCGGCGCCGGGGTGTTCACGCTGATGTCCACCTGGAAGACCGGGCGGGCCATCCTCGCCGCGCGCCTGCAGGAGGGTACGCTGCCGCTGGAGCTGTTCCTCGCCGACGTCGGCCGGCACGCCATGCCGCGGGTGCCGGGGACCGCCGTGTTCATGTACGGCAGCCGCACCGGCACGCCCCCCGCCCTGCTGCACTCGGTGAAGCACTACAAGGTGCTGCACGAGCAGGTGGTGCTGCTCAGCGTCGAGACGCAGGAGATCCCCCACGTCCCCGAGGAGGAGCGGGTGACGGTGGAGACGCTCGAGCACGGCTTCTACAGGATCGTGCTGGCCTACGGCTTCATGGAGGAGCCGGCGGTCACCGAGGCGCTGGCGGGGGTGAAGGCCGGCGCGCTCGACCTGCGCCCCGCGCACACCACCTACTTCCTGGGGCGCGAGACGCTGATCCCGTCGAAGCGGCCGGGGATGGCGATGTGGAGGGAGCACCTCTTCGCCCTGATGAGCCGCAACGCGCGCACGGCGACCTCGTTCTTCGGCCTCCCGCCGAACCGCGTGGTGGAGCTCGGCGCGCAGATCGAGCTGTAGCGGGCCCCCGTCGGCTCGCGAACCCTGCCTTCCGGAGCGCACGGATGATCAGCGCAACGCCGCCGTTGGCCTTCGCCTCGCCGATCCCGCTGGGCGCGGCGTTCCTGCTGGGGATGGGGTGCTCGGCGGTGCTGTGGGAGCGCCTCGCGGCGCGGTGGCGTACGATGCGCGGGAGGATGGCGGCCGGGGCGGTCGCCGCGGTGCCGCTCTTCGTGCTGCTGCGGCTCAGCGTCTCGTCGATCCGCGGCGGGTCGGCGACCGGCTTCCTCCGGGCCGCGGTGCTGGGGATCCTGCTGGGCGCACTGAGCGGAGGGTACGCCGCCAGCCGCGACCCGCGCGACTGACGCGTGCGCCTACCTGAACTTCCCGTCGGGCCAGCCGCGGTAGATCATGCAGCTCTTCCGCGCGCCCTCGTCGGCCGATCCGGCCTCGCAGCGGGCCCTGTCGGCGTCGTACTTCTCCCTGCGCGCGTCGGGCGGCGCGTTCCCGCACGCGCCCAGCACCGCCACCGCCACGAGCATCCCCCGCCATTCAGCAGTCATGTCGCCCTCGATCGGGTGAGATCCATCCCGGAGCTGCCGTGTCTTTCTCCGCGGCTCTGCGGCTCTGCGTGAGATGCCGTTGCCAGCATCGGCGCCACGCCGGGTCGGAGGTCAGAGCTCGATCTGCGCCCCCAGCTCCACCACCCGGTTCGGCGGCAGGGCGAAGAACGACGTCGCCGTGCGGGCGTTGCGCGACATCACCGAGAACAGGTGCTCGCGCCACATCGCCATCCCCGGCCGCGCCGACGGGATCAGCGTCTCGCGCCCCAGGAAGTAGCTGGTGCGCATCGGGGCCAAGTCCAGCCCCGGCTCCGAGACCCGCGCGAGCGCCGCGGGGATGTCGGGGTCCTCGGTGAAGCCGTAGCGCACCGCCACGCGGTAGAAGCCGTGCCCCTTCGCCGCCACCTGGATGCGCTCCGCCTCGGCCACCACCGGGATCTCCAGCACCTCCACCGTGAGCAGCACCACCCGCTCGTGCAGCACCTTGTTGTGCATCAGGTTGTGGAGCAGCGCCGGCGGAGTCCCCTTCGCGTTGCCGTACATGAACACCGCCGTCCCCGGCACGCGGGTGGGCCCGGTGCGCTCCACGTCGCCCAGGAAGAGGTCCAGCGGCAGGGTGGACGCCTGCATCCGCTCGGCCAGGATCTGCCGCCCCTTCTTCCAGGTGGTCATCAGCGTGAAGATCACCGCCGCCACCGCCAGCGGGAACCAGCCGCCGTGCGGGATCTTCTCCAGGTTCGCCCCCCAGAACGCCAGGTCCACCACCAGGAAGGCCGCCGCCAGCGACCCCGCCTTCCACCACGGCCACCGCCAGCGCATCCGCGCCACCGCGGTGAAGAGCAGCGTGGTGAACACCATGTCGGTGGTCACCGCCACCCCGTAGGCGTTGGCCAGCTTGGTGGACTCACCGAAGCCCACCACCAGGCCGATGCAGGCCAGCATCAGCACCCAGTTCACCCCGGGGATGTAGATCTGCCCGATCTGCCGCGCCGAGGTGTGCTCGATGTCGAGCCGCGGCAGGTAGCCGAGCTGCACCGCCTGCCGGGTGAGCGAGAACGCGCCCGAGATCACCGCCTGCGAGGCGATCACCGTGGCCACCGTGGCGAGCGCCACCAGCGGGTAGGTGGCCCACTTCGGCGCCAGCAGGAAGAAGGGGTGCTCGGCGCCGGCCGGCTGGTTGATGATCAGCGCGCCCTGGCCGTAGTAGTTCAGCAGCAGCGAGGGGAGCACCACCGTGAACCAGGCCAGCCGGATCGGCCCCTTGCCGAAGTGCCCCATGTCGGCGTACAGCGCCTCGCCGCCGGTGACCGCCAGGAACACCGAGCCCAGCACCAGGAACCCCGCCATCCCGTTGCGCGCGAAGAACGTGACCGCGTGCAGCGGGCTGAGCGCCACCAGCACCCCGGGGAAGCGGACGATCTCGGCCACCCCCAGGGCGGCGATCACCAGGAACCACACCAGCGTCACCGGGCCGAAGACGCGGCCGATCCCGGCGGTGCCGCGGCTCTGGATGGAGAAGAGCCCCACCAGGATGGCGACGGTGATGGGGATCACGTAGGGGGCGAAGAAGGGCGTCGCCACCTCCAGCCCCTCCACCGCGCTCAGCACCGAGATCGCCGGGGTGATCATGCTGTCGCCGTAGAGCAGCGACGCGCCGAAGAGCCCGAGCAGCACCAGGATCCCGGCCGACCCGGTGGTGGCGCGGCGCGGCACCACCAGCGCGGTGAGGGCGATCATCCCCCCCTCGCCGCGGTTGTCGGCGCGCATCACGAACACCAGGTACTTGATGGAGATGACGACGATCAGCGCCCAGGTGATGAGCGAGAGGATCCCCAGCACGTTGGCCGGGGTGCGGCCGATCCCCCCCTGGGCGCGGAAGGCCTCGCGCATGGCGTAGAGCGGGCTGGTGCCCACGTCGCCGTACACCACGCCCAGCGCGGTGAGCGCCAGCACGTACAGGTAGCGCCCCCGGGGCGCGCCCGTGGGGTGGCTCATGCGGACTCCCGAATGCGGGCAGGGGTCAAAGCTGGATCTGCGCGCCGAGCTCCACCACCCGGTTCGGCGGCAGCCCGAAGAACGAAGTGGCGGTGCGCGCGTTGCGCGACATCACCGAGAACAGCTGCTCGCGCCAGTACGCGATCCCGGTGTTCCGGGTGGGGATCAGCGTCTCCCGCCCCAGGAAGTAGCTGGTGCGCCCCGGCTTCAGCTCCAGCCCG